>CADBTD010000280.1 GCA_902797535.1 uncultured Ruminococcus sp.
GAAATTAAAGTCAGACTTTAAATAATTCAACAAACACTTTTAGAGAGGAGAATTTTTATGATAACAAACACATTAAGTATCTCCAAAGAAAAAAACAAGGAGAACACCGAAAAACGCAGACAGGACATCAAGCTGAAAATATGCACCTATATCGCATATTTCTTCATCATACTGGTGATGCTGTCGCTTATCGACCTGGTCAGGACCGCTGCAAAAAGCCCTTCGAGCTTTGAACTTGTCAATGAAACAGACTACGGGCAGAAGCTGTGCCGTCTGTACATTGACGGGAAAAACTGCGGCGAAGCAGATCAGAATCTGTACTCACTCAAGGATGAAAACGGCAAAACAGACATAAAATACTGCGTCATGACCGAAAAAGTGAGCTCGCTCATATATTCCGTCATCATCAGTGCCATGCTTTTGCTGGTCATAGGCATCGCGAAAAACTCAGATAAAACGCCGTTTATCAAAAGCAACGCAAAAAGGATAAGGGCTATAGGCGCACTTCAGCTTGCACTTGCGGTAGTGCCCGGAGTCGCAGTGATGCTGATGAAATTCTTCAAGTTTATGTATGCAAGCTCGGTATTTACCGTGAAGGATCTCTATATGTTCATTGTCGGCGCTGTGATAATGGCAGTCGCACAGGTATTTGACTACGGTGTAAGACTGCAGGATGACAATGATCTTATAGCGTAAAGGAGCGGATGATATGCCGATAATAATTCGACTTGACAGAATGATGGCAGACAGAAAAATGTCGCTCAACGAGCTTGCGGAAAAAGTCGGGATGACCAATGTGAACCTTTCAAATCTGAAAACAGGCAAAATGAAAGGCATACGGTTCGAGACCCTTGAAGCGATATGCAGGGTCCTTGACTGTCAGCCCGGCGACCTGCTGGAATTCAAAGAATAACTCAGGGGCAATACAGCCGTACAGATAAAAAACACGGCACTCCCCTTTTTGCAAAAGAAAGACAGACAACAAAACGGATGACTTATTTTACGGTCAATAAAACACACGGTAGAGAATTATGAGCAGGATAATAGCTTTGATATCGGGAATGACCGGGGTAATAACAGGCATAGTAATGCTTGTATGCGCAGTTACAGATGCCACATTGCCGAAAGCGGTATATGCGGTATTTTCGGTCGCCTGCCCGGCAAATGCGGCACTTATAATATGGAATTACAAGAGAAAAAAGTGATCAGATCATTTCCGCATCAAGCAGAAATTCCGTAAGACTGACATTAAGCACGCCGCTGTCGTCATACCACTTTTTACGGATATCCCTGCGGACTATGATCTTAGGAAATGAATCACCGGCAAGAGCGAAAGGACGAAGTTCCTGTTCGCTCTTTTCTTTATCCGGGAGAGCAAATGCCGACTGGATATATACTTTTTTCCCGCCTTTTGAAGCGATGAAATCTATCTCACGAGGCACTTTTGAATAACTTCCGCCCGAATTTTTTTCATTTGAGAAGACTACGCCTACGTCAACAGAAAATCCACGAATGATAAGTTCATTATATATGATATTTTCCATGATATGGGTCATTTCCTGCTGACGAAAACCTATACGGGCATTCCTAAGTCCTATGTCCTCGCAGTAATACTTATAGGGATACTCAAAATATTTGCGTCCCTTTACATCATAACGCTTGGCTTCACTGAAAAGGAAAGCATCCTCAAGATGCGCGATATAGGAAGAGATGGTATTCTGCGATGTGTTTTCGCCTGTTTTCGAGCGAAGAGTATCGGCTATCTTTTTCGGATTTGTGAGTGACCCAACTGATGAACAAAGCAGATCAAGAAGCAGACTCAGAACATCTTCCCGCGCGATTTTCTTACGCTCAACAATGTCTTTCAGATATACTTCGGAAAACAGAGAGGTCAGGTAATCTGCTTTTGCGGTATCATCGGGGCGTGACAATATCAGCGGCATACCGCCGTAAAAAGCGTATTCTTCAAATGCGTCTTCCCTGTCTCCGCCGACAGCAGAATAATATTCCGCAAAACTCAGCGGGTGAACGTGTATCTCGTCACTGCGTCCGCGGAATTCGGTCAGGATATCCTTAGAAAGCATCTTCGAGTTGCTGCCCGTCACATACACATCAAGATTTGAGATAGAACGCAGGTCATTCAGTGCATCGTAAAAAGTGATCTTTTTACCCTCGGGATTGTAGGGATTCTTCACCTCGTCGGACATCTGTATCTCATCAACAAAAAGATAATACTGTTCCTGCTTGCCCTCAGCCCTGCTGCGGACATATTCGGCCAGCGCAAGCGGATCGCGGTATTTTATATCTTTTGTCAGGTCAAGTTCGACAGAAATTATGTTTTCGGCAGCAGTGCCATTTTCAAGAAGATAATTTCTGAACAGTACATTCAGCAGATATGACTTTCCGCATCGGCGGATACCCGTGATGACCTTGACCTGTCCGTCCCACATAAAACCTATGATCTGCCGCAGATATCTGTCTCTTTTGATCTCCATTCCATCACCTCATTGAAAACTTCAGCGAGTTTTGCTGTTACTTTTCATTATTATACCACAATTAACATAGAATAGTCAATAGTTCGGAGAAAAAATGATGAAAACTTAAGCGAGTTTTATGCATAGTTTTCATCAGTGTGCTCGCATCACGGCAAAAATGATGTGTGGGGATATGTACAGATCGTTTTTATAATGTATCACAGGTCCGGGGTCATATGAGCGATATATAAAAACTCCCGTCAGACGTCTGAAAACGCCTGCGGGAGATGCGGTCAGTTATCAGCGGAAAGCTCGCTCAAAATGCTGTTTGCCTTTTTGACCTGTCTGAAAAACAGTATATAGTATACAACAGCGCTTACGATGTACGGCACTGTCACGGAAAGCAGCATCTGCCACAAGGCATCTGTTGAAGTGCCTGCTGCGGCGTCAACTATCTTCACCAAGCCTATCACCAGTCCTATTATCACCGCATACTGTCCGATAAGCACAGGTATCAGCGGAAACTTCTGCAGGTAATAGTGCAGAGAAAGCACTGCTGTTATCATCACGGAGAACGCAAGACAGGTGAAGATGTTCTCGGTGTAATGCTTGTCGGTA
>CADBTD010000281.1 GCA_902797535.1 uncultured Ruminococcus sp.
ATTTTTTGTGAAAATGTGGGGACCGATAACGAAGAAAAAGTTCGGACCGACCTGCGGCTTCAAAAACAATTTCTATCCGAAGGAAAAGGGCGCATTCCGCATGGATATACTGGAGTGTCCGTACAGCAAGTACTTTACGGAGCTCGGCTGTCCCGAGCTGACGAAGATCTACTGTGACAACGACCTGCGCATTTACGGGAAACTGCCCGGTATCGCATTTGAGCGTGAGGGGACTCTCGGCAGGGGCGCCGACAAGTGCGATTTTTATGTAAGGAAGGTGTGATAAGGGGGATGATATGAGCATACCGCCGGTCATAGTTTAAAGACAGCACCGCAAGATAAAACGGCATCGGAACAGTCCGGTGACGTTTAGTATTGCATATTATTTCTTGTTCAGCAGTCCGTTCAGTCCCCGCAGCAGCGCCGCCATGCCGAAGTCCATAAGCACTATAGCTGCGAAGATGCCTATCCCCACAGGATAGCCCCAGTTGAGAAAGCCGTACCAGTCGTTGGTGTCGGGCCATTCGCCCCTGCCGTTTATAAGGATATTCGCAAGATAACCCGCGCCGTATAAAAGTGCGGGGAGTGCGGATATGACGGCGTATCCGAACGGTATTTTTCTGTCCGGTTCCAGTATGAGAAACTCTGCCATTCCCGTGACGGGAACGATAAGGTGGAACCACAGGTTTGCGTCGGCGTACAGGTCAAGGTCGGGGTACATGGGTGCGAGAAATGCCGCTATTATAAGAAAAGTCAGACCAACAGCAGATGCCGCCATCAGCTTTGCAAGCAGGGGAGTCTTCTTTCGGAAGGCTGTCAGCACGAGCCATGCCGCAGCAGTTATGCCGCAGAATTCGTTTGACAGCACCGTGAAGTATTTCAGGTTTTCAGCACCCGCTGATGTAAGCTCGGCACCGCTGCCGCTCTGATGCAGCATAATGTATGTGCCGATGCCCGTGAAAACCACGATGAGTATGTTCAGTATCACGCTTATTATGTGCCGCACGTTTCGCCCGGTCTGTGTCATGGCGCTCACGTCCTTTTACATAAGTGTCCGTTCGTTTATTATGAGATTGAAATCCATTTTCAGAAAATTTGCGGCCTTTCGGCAGAGCAGCATACGTTCAAGGAATATCTCGAAGTACTCGCCTATCTCGCCGTATCGGGTATCTATCTCCAGCTTCAGCTTTATGGCGGTGTGTTCCTGATTTATCTTCAGTTTTGAGGATCTCACCGAATAATTCACTCTGTCATGGATATCGTAATTGCTTTCGTCGTCCTGCACACGGCTTCTTCTCACGTCGGATTTGTCTGCTATGATAAGTGCCGCCGCCATATTGCTGACGGGTATGCCGCTGCCTTCATCGTGGTTGCCTATGGCACGGATTATCGGGGCGATATCCGTTGAAGGCACGCCCATTTTATCCAGCAGATAGAATGTCATCAGAGCGCCCGACTGGCTGTGGTCAGTACGGTTGATGATATTGCCCAGGTCGTGCATCCATGCCGCTGTCAGTGCAAGGTCTATGGTATGGTCATCCGCACCCAGCGTGTCCAGTATATAAGCTGTGCGTTCTGCCACCACGCCTATGTGAGCGAAGCTGTGCTCGGTAAATCCCATAGAGTACAGCGACTTGTTCTGCTCCTCTATATACACATTGATATCCTTGTCGTGCTTTACCCTTTCAAAAAGCGGGAAGCGCTTTATTTCTTCCTGTATGTTCATATCTGCACCGTCCTTGATTTTTTTTATACAATGCTGTATTGATTATAGCATAAAAAACTGTGAAAGTAAAGATATCGTGCCGAAAAAAAGTATTTGCTTTGTACGGGCGTGGAGAGTTTCATGACCCTTTCACTGCGCAACAGACAGTTGCTTGATTATTGTTTGTATGTATGGTATCATATTACAGAGGTGATATCATGGGAACAAAAGAGATCCTTCAGAAGCTGCTTACAAGGTCGGCTTCAAGGACGGTGCAGCTATGATGCAGGAAATTCAAGAGTAACAGACTGTATTGTAACTAAAGTAAATGGGATATGTCTATTGTGGCAACCACAGAAGGCATATCCCTGTTTTATTTCTATGTATAGAAAACCCAAAACCCGAAATTTTATTGGGTTTGGGGTATGTGTATGGTTTTTGCAGATCAAAGTTCCCGCAGGGTAAACTCATTTTTATGAAAATC
>CADBTD010000282.1 GCA_902797535.1 uncultured Ruminococcus sp.
CGATAACCGATGCACACGGCGGAAAGATAACCTGCGAGACAGAAGGCAAAAAAGTGAGGTTCACCGTCCGCCTCAGGCTTGCGTGACAGAAACAAGACATAAAAAAAGGGAACTGCCGGTCGAACAGCAGTTCCTTTTTGTGTGTAAGACGGTATTACTTTTTGGCTTTCTTTACGAGTACGACTATCTCATGCGCCACGAGGGGAGCAAGCGAAAGAAGTATAACGAACAGCCACATAGAACCTGTCATATGCGAGGTGTTGAATATCTTTGTGAGGAAGGGCACCTCTGTTACAGCGAGCTGACCTATAAGACCTACCGCAAGGGCAAGTATCATTATCTTGTTGTCCAGATGATTAAACTTGAATATCGAGGTCTCGGTGTCACGCATTCCTATAGCATGGAAAAGCTCGGATATCGCAAGCGTGCAGAAAGCAAGCGTCTGCGACTTCATAAGGATATCGTTATCCTTGAACTGAGCGATTATATTCTTTAATGTGCAGGCTGTTCCTGCTGCGGAAAGCTCCTTCAGCGGTGTGTACAGGAAGGCGATCAGCGTTACAATTGCGATTATCGCACTGTAAAGACCCACCTTGAAATATCCGCCGTCAGCAAAAATGGATTCGCCGTTTTTGCGGGGCTTTTTGTTCATTACGTCCGATGAAGAGTTGGGGTCAACACCCAGCGCAAAGCAGGGGAGCGAGTCGGTAAGAAGGTTTACCCAGAGGATGTGTACCGCCTTGAGAGGTGCGGCAAAGCCGGCAGCGATAGCCGCAAACATTACCACTACCTCGCTTATATTCGAGGAAAGTGCAAAGAGTATCGACTTCTTGACGTTCTCGTAGATGTTTCTGCCTTCCTTGACTGCCTTTTCGATAGTGGTGAACTTATCGTCCTGCAGCACGATATCTGCGGCTCCCTTAGCAACGTCTGTGCCTGTGATACCCATAGCAACGCCGACATCTGCGGCTTTCAGCGAAGGAGCATCGTTTACGCCGTCGCCCGTCATTGAGGCGATATTGTTGTTTGCCTGTATAGCCTTTACTATCTTTACCTTATGCTCGGGAGATACTCTTGCGAATATCGAAAGTCCCGAAACTCTGTCACGAAGCTCCTCATCGGTCATCTCGTCAAGCTCGTGACCCATTACGCATTCGTCGGGTCTTTCCGCAATGCCGAGCTTCTTGGCTATGGCAAGTGCGGTATCCTTGTGGTCGCCCGTTATCATAACGGTCTTTATGCATGCACGCTTGAAGGTCTTTATCGACTCGACAACCTCGGGTCTTTCGGGGTCTATCATGCCGATCATTCCGATGTAGGTAAGTCCCTGCTCAACTGCGTCCTTGTTGTCTTCGCGGATCGCAAGCGAGAGGACTCTGAGCGCCTCAAAGGACATTTCGGACATAGCGTTCGAGATAAGGACCATGTCCTCATTGGTTATCTCACGGACTGTGCCGTTGACCCTTATGTGGGTGCAGCGGGTGAGAAGCTCGTCGGTAGAGCCCTTGGTATAGGAGATTATCTTTCCTTCGGGGGTGGTGTGGACTGTGGTCATCAGCTTTCTGTCAGAGTCGAAAGCCTTTTCGTTTATTCGGGGGGTATCCTTTTCGGTGACAGACTTCTCGATGCCGTATCTCTTTGCAAAAGCCACGAGTGCAGTCTCGGTGGGGTCGCCTACCTCGGTGCCGTCTGACGCTATGGAAGCGTCGTTGCAGAGCATAAAGCCTTTGATGAGCGTGTCGTGCGCTTCCTTGTCGAGGGTGTCGAGGTCGATGTATTCGCCGTTTTCAAAAGCCTTGACAACGGTCATCTTGTTCTGGGTAAGTGTACCTGTCTTGTCCGAGCATACATAGCTCACAGCGCCGAGTGTCTCGACAGCGGGCATATTCTTTACGATGGCGTTTATCTTTGCCATTCTCTGCATACCGAGAGCGAGGACTATGGTAACTATAGTGGGGATACCCTCGGGGATAGCCGCAACTGCAAGGGAAACAGCGGTCATGAGAAGCTCAAGCACCTCTCTGCCCTGGAGTATGCCTATAAGGAACACGACAGCGCAGATGACGATGACCGCTATGCCGAGTGTACGGCTGAGTTCGTTCATGCCCTTCTGGAGAGGTGAGGGCTTTTCCTTTTCCTGACCCACCATGTCGGCTATCTTGCCTATCTGGGTCTCCATTCCCGTGTGTACTACCTCTCCTATGCCTCGTCCGAAGGTAACGACGGTGGTCATGTAAGCAAGGTCAAGGCGGTCGCCTATGCCTGTCTTTTCATCGGGGACGAATTTCTCGTCCTTCTCGACGGGGACAGATTCGCCCGTAAGCGCCTTCTCGTCCATCATAAGGCGGGCGGTCTCGAGCAGTTTAAGGTCAGCGGGGACCTGCTTTCCTGCTTCGAGCACCACTATATCTCCGACAACGAGCTCTTCCGAGGATATCTCTTTTGTCTCGCCGTCACGGATAACGGTAGCCTTCAGCACCGACATCTTTTTAAGTGCATCGAGGGCTTTCTGTGCCTTGCCCTCCTGTACAACGCCTATCACAGCGTTTGCGATGACGATCACGAGCATTATCGCCGCTTCGCCGTAGTCGTGAAGTATTATCGAGATGATTATCGCCGCACCGAGTATCGCATTTGTAAAATTGAGTATCTGTGCGAGAAACATCTGCAGAACAGTTTTTTGCTTCTCCTCTCTGAGACAGTTGCGTCCGTTTTCGAGCAGACGCTTTTCGGCCTCAGCCTGTGTAAGCCCTTTTAATGTGCTCATGAAAAATTACACCTCTCTGTATATTTACGGTATATTCCGTGCGGCAGCGTAAAAAGACCGCACCAATAGAAATTTTATCATATTTTTTTGCAATAATCAATAGTATTGACGAAAAAAAGCCGAATTTTTGTGATATTCATTGTTTTATACTCAGCAAACGGCATAAGCAGGCTCATTTTTGGGCGAAAAAGCGAAAAACGGCTGTACGTTTTTTCCGTACAGCCGCCATGTGCCCAAAAATAAAAAAGTCGAGGTGACAGGATTTGAACCTGCGGCCTCTTCGTCCCGAACGAAGCGCTCTACCAAGCTGAGCCACACCTCGTAACAATGCCCGAGCATTATCGCAACATCTATTATATAACAAAACCGCCGCTTTGTCAATAGCAGCGGCGGTGATTTAACGATTTGTTCATTTATGCTCGGTGAGCAGGCGGCGGAAAAGTTCTTTGCGGCAGGCGCTTTCAAGAGCGTCGTTTATGGGGGCGAGAGACGGGTCTTCGCCCTTGCGTTCAAGTGCTTTTGAGATGATATAGTCTGCGAGGTCGGGGTTCTTTGAGAGCAGCGGACCGTGCAGGTAGGTGGCGGTCACGCGCTCTTCAAGGTATCCTTCCGTTTCGCTCGACCAGCAGTTGCCGTTTCCGCAGAGAACCTTGCCGAAAGGCGTTTTTACACCGGTGGTCTGACCGCCGTGATTCTCAAAGCCTATGACCTTGGTCTTTTTGCCCGCAAGACCGGCTTCTATGATTATATTGCCTATGCAGCGGTTACGCTTGTTTGTAGAGGCTTCGGTGTGGTAGCTGAAAAGACCGAGCCCCGGTATCTTCTTGCCGTTTGAGTCCTTGTAGTACTGACCGAGAAGCTGATATCCGCCGCATATCATCAGCAGGTAGACCTTATTCTCATATGCCTTGAAAATGCGGTCTTTGCAGTTCATCAGGTCATCTGCGAGGAGCTGCTGTTCATAGTCGGCGCCGCCGCCCAGGTAGATGATATCCATATCCGAGAAGTCGATATCGTCGGCCTTTTCCATGACGTGCTGATATACCTCAAGGTCTATGCCTCTCATTTTGCAGCGGTATCTCAGCACCTCAACGTTGCCGCTGTCGCCGTAAAGGTCAAGTACATTTGGGTACATATGCAGCAGTTTGAGCGTGGTGCGGGCAGGCTTGTCCGAAAGGGTGTTTCCCGCAGGGGCGGTGAGAGTGCTTTCGGGGGCATTCTTTCCCGAATTTGCCGAGATATAGCGCTTTAATGCGGCACGGGTAGGCTGTATGGCAGTATAGTTGGCTATACCGTACTTTGTGCCCGAGGTAGAGAAGATCTCAGCAGCCGCCTTGTCAAGGTCGGGGAGGACGACTATCCTTTCGGGGTCGTAGCCCGAGCATTTTATGCGTATGGCTATATCATAGGCACGGGTGCCGCTGGTGACTACCTTGCGCACGCCGTTGAATATGGAGAAGTTGATGTCCCATATCCATGAAACGTCAGTGCCGTCTGCTATATTGTCATTAAGCACGAAAAGCAGTTCCTTTTCGCCCTTGTCCTGGTTCAGCAGGCGAAGGGTCATATTTGCGCCTACGGGGTTTTTGGCGAGATTGAGGAGCATCGAACAGCCGCCCACCTCGAATTTTTCGAGTCTGCCGTTATTGACCTCGAATTTTTCAAACACGTTATGTATTATTTTATGGTCGATGTCATAAAGCTTTGCGGCGGTATAAACGGCTGAAAGGTTATACAGGTGGTATATACCCATATGCTTTGTGGAGTAGCGCTCGCCTTCAAGGGTGAATGACGAACCTGCAAAGTCAAGGTCTGTCATGGTCACAGAGGGCTTTATATTGCCGTATCCGCATTTAGGGCAGTGAAAGCGTCCTATATGTGAATACTGGTAGTAGTCATATACAAGTGTCTCGCCGCATTTGGGGCAGAAGCGACCCTCGCCTGCTTCGTAGAGCTCCGAGGTCGCACCCTCGTATTTTTCTACATTATAGTAGTATACGTTCTTGTTTTTCGGGTTGGCATAGCCGAGTCTTGCCACATTTGGGTCATCGGCATTCAGCACAAGGTTGCCGTTATAGGTCTTCAAGAATTTCTGCACTTTGAGTATGAGCGTTTCCACCTCGCCGTTTCGGTCGAGCTGGTCACGGAAGAAGTTGAGTATCACAAGAGTTTCGAGCTTTAAGTGCTTGAATATCACGGGCACATGGGACTCGTCTACCTCAAGCACAAGGTAGTCGGCGTCGATATGGCCTTTCATGTCGCAGTACTGTAAAAGCATCGAGCCTATGCCCGTATCGAGGTTGTTGCCCTGCATATTGGTTATTACCTTTGCGGGCTTGCCGTCTCTGCCTTTGAGCGAACGGAAGATATTATTCAGAAAGTTGGTGGTGGATGTCTTTCCGTTGGTGCCCGTCACGGCGATGATGGGGCAGTCGCAGTTGAATACCTTCAGGTAGTTTTTGTTGAGCGTCCACAGCACAAGGCCCGGGGCGTTTCCTGCGTCGCGTCCGATAAGTTTAAGAGCCTTTACCATAGCCTTGCCGAAAAGTATGGTAAGGAAGTTCAGCGGTTTCATAAGAATGTCTCCTTTTGATGATATGTATGCACTGACTTTTATTATAGCACATCGCAGCTGTCAAATCAATAGGTATGAGCGAATTTTTAACTTTTGGGCATTGCTATTGACAAGAGAGCAGGGGTGATATATAATTTATATGCGGTGATATTCCGCATATAAACTGAAGAGTAAGAACACGTTCGTTATGCTGCGGGGGCAGATATGCTGTCTCCGTACATTGAAGTGCCGGCCGTACGGGGAGTTGACGGTCAGACGAAAAGCATACAGCTTGCGGTTCGTGTTCTGCATCCCGCTTCATAGGACTCAAAAAAGACTATGCCTTCTTTTCTGTCGTATGAGTGAGGAAAAGGAGGCTTTTTTATGTCAGAAAACATGACCTTTGAAATGGCAGAGGAGTACATAGAGATGACTGCGGGGCGCGGCAGCAAGATGGGGCTCGAACGTGAGAAAAAGCTCATGGAGCTGCTGGGACGGCCGCAGGATAAGGTGAATATGATACACATAGCAGGCACTAACGGCAAGGGCTCTTTCGGGGCTATGCTGTCGGCGGTGCTGAGCGAGGCGGGGTACAGGGTCGGAGGATTTTCTTCGCCTGCGCTTACGGGGCTTACCGACAGCTTCCGAATAAACGGGGAAGAGATATCCCGTGAGACATTTGCTGAGGTCATAGGCGATATCAGACCTGTATGTGAGAGCCTTGATGACGAGCCTACACAGTTCGAGGTGCTGACGGCGGCGGCTTTCAGGCTGTTTGAGCAGGAAAAATGTGATATTGCCCTGGTGGAGTGCGGCATGGGCGGTGATACGGACTCGACTAATGTCATAAGCGCTCCGATACTGTCGGTCATCACGAATGTTCAGCTTGACCACTGCGGCGTGCTCGGAAATACGGTCAGCGAGATAGCTCTGCACAAAGCAGGCATAATAAAGCGTGGCTGTCCCGTGTTCTTCGGGGGAGAGGGCGAGGCGCTCGATGTTATACGGAAGGCGGCGGAAAAATGCGGCTCTGACCTTTATGTGCCCGACAGGAGCAGATATGCTCATGTCGGGGAAAAGTGCGGGATATCACAGACGGCGGTGCGCTGCGGTGAAAATGAGTATACCGTATCGCTGGGCGGCTGTTATCAGTATGAAAATGCGGTGAATGTGCTCTGCTGTGCGGATATACTGCGCAGTATGGGATATGATATACCCGAAAGCGCACTCAAAAGAGGACTTGAAAGGGTGAGGTGGCATGGCAGATGCGAAGTGCTGCGTGAAAAGCCGTTAGTGGTGTACGACGGGTCGCACAACCCCGACGGCATACGGTATGCGGCGGAAACGATACGAAGATATCTCGGGGGCAGAGTGATACTGCTGACAGGCGTTATGGCAGACAAGGCATATGAGCTTTATCCCGGGATGCTCGGCTCTCTGGCGGAGTGCGTATACACCGTGACTCCCCACAACCCGAGAGCGCTCCGGGCAGATAAGCTGGCTCAGGTGTATTCGCAGAAAGGAATCGAAGCACACGCATATGAACAGCTTGGCAGCGGTGTCAGGACGGCTTTCCGCAGGGCGTGCGAAAGCGGTCTGCCGATGTTTGTGCTGGGTTCGCTGTATATGTATAAGGATGTCACGGCACAGCTTGGAGAAATTACGGAAATATCATAAATACTATTGACACGGAGAGATAGTTGTGATATAATACTATCTAACGGCATGAGAACAGAGAGAAACGGAGGTAAAGACAATGGCAAGCAGAGAACAGCTTATCGAGGTGTTTGAGGACACCCGAAGAATGTACGAAACGGAAAAAGAGCTTGTTGAGGCTGTAAAGGCATCGATAAGCGGAACAAAGCTGTATGCACCCGACGAGTATCCCGAGATAACGGATCGGGGCGCACAGGGCGAGACAGTGATCACAGTAAGCGGTGACAGGTCGCTTGCGGCGGCACAGCGGCTTATGAGACAGTACCCCGGCAAAAAGACAGCTGTACATAATTTTGCATCGGCGACAAATCCCGGCGGCGGAGTCGAAAGAGGCAGCCGTGCGCAGGAGGAATGTCTTTGCAGATGCACTACGCTGTTTCCCGTACTGTCTGACGGGCGGCTGAAAAGGGATTTCTACCTTTTCCATAAACAGCGGCATGACCTGAGATACACAGATTCGTGCATATACTCGCCCGACATAGTGATACTCAAGACAGATACGGATATACCGAGAAGGCTTGAAAAGGCTGACAGGGCAACGGTGGATATCATCACCTGTGCAGCGCCTAATCTGCGCAGCAAGCCCTATAACCGCATGAACCCGGGTCAGCAGCAGAGGCCCGTAAGATTAAGCAGCACCGAGCTTTTGAAGATCCACAAAAAGCGTGCTCTGCATATGTTTGCGGCAGCTGCGGCAAACGGTGCGGAGATACTGGTGCTGGGTGCGTTCGGCTGCGGAGCTTTTCAGAATGACCCCGAAACGGTGGCAAAGGCGTACAAGCAGGCGCTGAGGGAATTTGACGGATACCGTTTTGCACACGTTGAGTTTGCGGTATACTGTCCGCCCGACAACTGCTCGAATTTCGACGCATTCAATGAAGTGTTCGGATAAAACAGGATAGAGCATTTTTCGCCCGCCCGCAGGAATAACAGCCTTCGGACGGGCATATACTTTCCGTAAAAGGATACGGGAGGTATTTTACATGAAGATACAGCTTATAATAACTGCGGCGGCGCTGGCGCTGAGTTCATGCTCGGCGGTAAAGGCTGTGACGGCAGGGACACTGCCCGCAGCGGGGACAGCAAAGCAGTCGGTGGTGCTCGATGCCGGTCACGGCGGTGCTGACGGCGGCGGAGTGTCGGTAAACGGTGTGCCCGAAAAGGGGATAAACCTTAACATAGCTATGGGTACGGGTGACCTGCTGAGGCTTATGGGGTATGACGTGACGCTGACACGCACAGAGGATATTTCGATACACGACAAGGACGCAGAGGGACTGAAGGAACAGAAACTCAGCGATATGAAAAACAGGCTGACGCTTTTCAATAAGGCGGATTCTGTGTGTGTTTCGGTGCATCAGAACAGATTTACAGACCCTAAATACAAGGGTGCTCAGATGTTTTATCACAGGGAGAACGAAGAGGGCAGACAGCTTGCGGAAAAGCTGAAAACACGCATAACAGGGTATCTGCAGCCCGATAACGAGCGTGAAACAAAGCCTGTGGATGACGAGCTTTATCTGCTGTGCAACTGTAAAAATCCGGCAGTGATGGCTGAATGCGGTTTTATATCAAACCCCGAGGAAGCGGCATTGCTGGAGAATGAGCCTTATCAGCGTCAGATGTCTTTTGCGATAATGACTGGAATAAATGACTTTTGTGTTGAAAGCGGAAGAATATCAAAGAAAAATGCAGAAAATGGGAGTAGTTCTTGAATAACCTGTCATGAGTTTTTGATTCTTTGCTTGACGTTCGTGTGAACCTGTGATATAATCATGTTGTGGGGATAATTATATCCTTACACGGAAATAATGATATAGTGACCTTTCAATATGGTCATACGAACAGTAAAGAAAAGGAAGGATAAATATGCCGCTGACACTGCCCGGAACTGCGATACCTTATGACAAGCGCGCCGCAGGCGATACCTATTCGCTGATCTC
>CADBTD010000283.1 GCA_902797535.1 uncultured Ruminococcus sp.
CACATCTCTGCCGTCAAAGGTCACCTTGCCCTCATCAACGTCCCAGAAGCGTGACAGAAGTGAAGTAAGTGTGGACTTGCCGCCGCCCGAGGGTCCTACTATGGCAGTGGTGGTGCGCTCGGGGATATCCACCGATATGCCGTCGATTATGCGCCTTTTGTCATAGGCGAAGGATATATTCTCAGCGGATATTCCGAAATGCTTCGGGGTGATGTCGATGCCCGAGATATCCATCTGCGGGATATCGAGTATCTCCTTTGCCTGACGCACGCTGACGTCAACTGTTCTGAGCAGTGCGGAATATTTTCCCGCGCTGTCGAGCTGGGCATATATCATATACGAGCTGATTATCATGATTATGGCGGTGAGCAGGTCCATGCTGCCGCCTATATGCAGAAGTACTGATACCAGCACGATGACAGTGCCCACAGCCTTGAGCCAGAAGCTCTGTGCGGTCATATAGGGTATCAGCTTCAGCTCCATTGCAGAGTTTGCGTGCTCGTTTTCATCTATGGCAGTGTTCAGCTCACGGCTCCTTTCGCCTGTCAGCCTGAAAGTCCTGACCTCGAAAATGCCCTGTATGTACTCGATGACCTTTGAGATGAGCGCCGAGTCCTTTTCAAATTTCTGCTTTGCCATTCCTGCGGAAACGGTCATCATGCCGCTGTTTACCGCAAAGAACACCGCAAGTCCGCAGACAAGTATAAGGCCTATGCGCCAGTCAAAGAATAACAGCATGACTGTTATCACAGCAGTAGTGAGAAGTCCCGAGCATACCAGCATCACCACACGGGTAGCTACGTTTTCAAGGCTCTGCATGGTATTGGTGGTCACCGACATTATCTGTCCGAGGCTGTTTTCATTATAGTAGCCCATAGGCAGATAGCGCAGATGCTCGGCAAGCTGCATACGCTTGTTGGCGCAGGTGCTGTAGCCGCCTTCGGTCTGGAGCATCGTAGCCTTTGACTTGAATGTGCCCGAGCCTATCACGCTGACGAGCATTATGCCGAGACAGGTCAGACAGGTCTTTGAGGTCACGTTTCCGTCTAAAAGTGCCTTTACCATGCAGGCTATAGCGGGTATCTTCAGCGCCTCAAACACCGCCTGCAGAAGGCTGAGAACGATGGATATGTAAAAGCGCTTTCTGTCCTTTTCATCACAGAAATCAAAAAAACTCTTCAGTATCTTAAACATCTTCCTCACCGTCCTTTGCAGAGATATGTGCAGCCCACATTGAGCTGTAAAGCCCGCCCTTTGCGAGCAGTTCATCATGTGTGCCCTGTTCTTCGATATTGCCGTCTTTGATAACATAAAGCCTGTCGGCGTTCTTGACGGTCGAAAGCCTGTGGGCGATAACGATAAGCGTTTTGCCTTCAACCAGCCTTGCAACACTGCGCTGTATGAGCGTTTCGTTTTCGGGGTCGGTATATGCGGTGGCCTCATCGAGGATTATTATGTCTGCGTCCTTCAGCATTGCACGGGCTATGGCAATGCGCTGACGCTCGCCGCCCGAAAGGTGCCCTCCGGATGTTCCCACCACTGTATCATATCCGTTTTCAAGGCTCATGATAAAGTCGTGACAGCCGCATTTTCTTGCAGCGTCCTCGACCTCCTTATCGGTGGCAGACTGTCTTCCGAGACGTATATTCTCACGCACCGTCAGGTCAAAGAGGAAGTTGTCCTGAGAAACATAGGCTATCCTGTCGTTGTATTCGTCAAGGGGTATATCCTTTATGTCCGTTCCGCCGAGGGTTATCCTGCCGCTGCCTGCGTCCCACAGACTTGCGATAAGCCTTGCCACTGTGGATTTGCCGCTTCCCGACGGTCCTACAAAGGCGGCGAATTCTCCCTTGTGTATAGTCATGGATATGCCGTGGAGTATCTCCTTGTCAGCATAGCCGAAATGCACATTTTCAAGAACTATGTCGCCGTCGGCAGGCTTTGTCAGCTTTTCGGGGCGCACCATTTCGGGGGCATCGAGTATGCTGCGGACATCGCTGACGATAGTGTCCATCTGTGCTATATCATCAGAGTATGACATAACGCTGAGAAGCGGCTCGATAAGGCCGACGGTGAGTATTATGACAGTGATGAAGTCTGCGGCCGAGATAGTTCCGTGCATAGCCATTATACCGCCTATCGGCAGCACAGAAAGCATAGTGGCAGGCATTATGCACATCGCAAAGGTCATGTACACGTTGCACTTTCTCATCCAGTCAACAAAGCTCGCCGCACTTTCCTTAGCGGCAGCGGCAAACTTTTCATAGCTTGACTGCGCCTTGCCAAAGACCTTTATCACCTCGATACCGTTTATGTATTCGGTGGTCACGGCATTTAGCGCCTTTGTAGCCCTGACTGTCCTGCCGTAATTTTCCTCATAGCCGAACATCATGAGCGCATAGCATACCAGACCCAGCGGCACGGTTATCAGCGCCGCAAGCCCCAGCTTCCGGTTTATCACGAAGGCGTAGATGAGTATTATTATCGGTGCGCCTATACCCGTTGTGAATTCGGGAAGTATGTGCGCAAGGGTCGGCTCGACTCCGTCGATGCGCTCGACTATAGTGCTTTTGAGTGCGCCCGACGGCTGACTTATCACATCTCCGAGGGGCATCTTTGCCAGCTTGTCAAGGGCTTTTTTGCGGATGACCGCCAGCGTGTGGAATGTCGCCAGGTGAGAATTTGCCGTTGACAGTGCATGAAACAGCGAATGCCCGAACCACAGCACAAGGATCACTGCGCAGTTTGTGATATAGGCGCTTTTGTCCGTAACGCCGTTAAGCAGGTCCCTTACTATCCTCGCTATGAAATAATACGGCACGATGCCGCATACCGTACTGAATGCCGCAAGTATCACGCTTGCGACAAACTTTCCCCTGCGCTCACCCGACTGGCTCAGCAGCCACCCGAATGAGCCGTTTTTGTCTTTTCCCATTACATTTCCTCCTGCCTTTTCCTGTAATTCTGCGGTGCTGTGCCCATGACATCACGGAATGCCGCAGAGAATTTAGAAGCATTGTCATACCCGAGGCGCTGTGCTATCTCCGAAATGCTGAGCTGTTTTTCCGAGATGAGCATAGCGGCTGCGGCCTTCATCTTATAGCTTTTTATGTACTGATATATCGGAGCGCCGTAGACTGCCCTGAATACCTTTCTCAGGGTAGCGGGGGGCATTCCCGATATCTTTGACAGCTCCTCAGCCGTGTAGGTCTTTTCAAGGCTGCCCGTGATGAGCGAATGTATCTCCTTGACGCGCTCGGTCTGATTTGCGGGGAAATACTGCCTCTGCTCATTGTGCTGTGCAGGGTCGATGACCGAAAGCCACAGAAGAAGCTCGACTATCTTTACCTTGAAATAATCGACACGAATATCCTTGGGAGCGTGGTAAAGCTGAGAGAAGATAAGATTCACAGTCTCGTTCACACGCAGCAAGAATTCCTTGTTCCCGGGGCAGAATTTAGCTGCAAGAGCGTCAAGGTCGATATCCACCGACGGCATCTCACGCCTGAGCGCCGCCTGGGACAGACCGTTCATAAAGCCTATGGTTATGCCGTGATAGTGTGACAGCGGCAGCTCGACCGTTCCGTCATGATGCACACGCTTGTCTATCCTCAGGTCGCCCGACTCCATATAATAGCGGCCTCCGAGGGTGTTTTCATGCTCTATCCTGCCCTCACGGCAGTGGTCTATGCACAGCACTGTATCGGCATTCTGATACTCCGACACGCAGGACTTCAGATGAAAGTCGTTGTACATAAGGTAAACGCCGTCAAAGACACGGTACATGGTCATGAAAGCCTCGCCCGTTTCGTCGTCAAGGCGCAGTACACGGCATTCGCCCTGGGCCGCTACCTCGTGCACATTCGAGCCGAAGCCTGCCGAGTCGAGTGATTCAAACAGGTCATCTATCATGCTATGCCTGCCTTTTCAAAGTGTTTCTTCATCAGCGACCTGCCGAGGACCCCGCCTATCAGACCGCATACAAAAGCAGCGGCAAACATTACGGGGCACATCCATTTCGGCATAAGCCTTGTTACACTGTCGATATAGTCCTGACCGAACTTCTGACGGGTAGACCAGTATTTTTCCGCAGCAAAGAACAGCGGCAGATAGTTCGATGCCACCCACAGGCTGAACACTGCATTTGTAAGGACCGCCTTTGCGGCACTCTTATAATTTCCGCTTCTGTAGACAAGCTCGGCCAGCAGACCCGTCACTATAGACACAACAAAGGGCGGCCAGCTCATGCCCGTGAGCATCATCATAAGTCCCATGATAACGCTCATGATCCATATCATGCCGAACCGCTTTACTCTTGTGAGAAACAGCATAAAGGGTATGCCGCCGAGTATCGGCACAATGACCGCAAGCAGCGGCAGGAATATCGGGATAAATCCGAGCATTGCCACTATGAACATGATAACAAAATAGATCGCCGTGAAAATACCTACATTGATAAGATCTTTTCCTTTCATAAATACCTCCATTTTGGTTAGTAAGCGCTAACCCACACGCAAAAATAATAGCCTTTTTCTCCAAAGACCTAAATAATTATATCAGAAACAAATGTATTTTTCAACTCCATTTTGTTCCCGATGCTCCGTTCCGATAACGACTTTTCACCGGTATCATGCTCCGGAAAGAACGGCATTACGGCTTATTTCGGTCCCGAAGCGCTGTATTTTGCCGGCAGAGATATTTTTTTTGCGATACATTCCGTCGTAAGCCGCATGATTTGACTTATCCCTGCCGTTATGATATAATGAATGCAAAAGCATTCATTATATATTATTTAAAGCCCTTGCAGATACGCAGGTCTTCGATCTGCTCCCTGCATATCGGGCAATTATATCATAGCGCTTCGCTTTTATGATATAATATCCACATGATATTTCACAAAAAGGAGCAGCAGATATTATGATACAGGACATTTCACCCTACACCCTTGACAACAGCTTCAGAGCAGGTGCCGTACCGAAAGCCGATGACAAGGTGCTGATATATTCCGGAGGCTTTCTCGTATCTGTAAATGACGGCGTGCTGACTATCCCCGAATGGTCACAGGTAAAGGACACCTCGTTAAAGACGAGATACCTTTTTTCTGTAAGCGGCAGAGGATATTATCTTATAGAGGCGAGTGACACGGCCCCCGAGGAACTTATCACCGCAGAGGGTCTTGACTTTGTGCCTATGCCCGAGATAAAGAACGCTCCCCTCGCCCCTGCGCATGATGTTTTCGCAGTGTACACGGCATATCACCTTGTGGTGTGGTATGCGTCAAACAGATTCTGCGGCTGCTGCGGAAGACCCACAAGGGACGACGATAAAGAACGCGCTCTTGTCTGCACGGAATGCGGCAAAAAGATATACCCCCGCATAAACCCTGCCGTTATAATAGGCATAACCAACGGCAACAGCATACTTATCACAAGATACAGACGGGGCTTTGCACACAATGCGCTGGTGGCAGGCTTTGTCGAGATAGGCGAGACCCTTGAACAGACAGTTGCCCGCGAGGCTATGGAGGAGACCGGCCTTAAAGTAAAGAACATAAGATACTATAAGTCACAGCCCTGGGGCACTGCACAGGACCTGCTTGCAGGCTTTTACTGCGAGGCGGACGGCGATACCGATATAAAAATGGACAACACCGAGCTGAAATATGCGGAATGGGTCAGCCGTGAGGACATAGTGCTGCAGCCCCTTGACCGCAGCCTTACAAATGAGATGATGAAGATGTTCAAAGACGGCATGGTCTGAGGTCCGTCAGGTCTGCGCTTTGACGCTTTATTTGTGAAAAGTTGTAAAATAATTATTATATTTCTGAAAAAAGATAACCGCACAGCGGGAGCAGCACGCTCCGATGTGCGGTTTTTCTGCGTTACAGCGCGGTCCCGGCACAATGCGGCCTGCCCGCATAAACACGCCGTTTCTTGACAACATCTGCAAAATATAGTATAATATTAGTAGTTTTTTTAAAGAAAGGATTGTTTTACATGGGCATGACACTTACCGAAAAGATCTTGCGCGAACACCTTGTTGACGGCGAATATGTCAAGGGTGAAGAGATCGGCATAAAGATCGACCAGACACTTACCCAGGACGCTACAGGAACTATGGCGTATCTTGAATTCGAGGCGATAGGCATCCCTCGCGTCAAGACAGAACGCAGCGTAGCATATATCGACCACAACACCCTTCAGTCGGGTTTTGAAAACGCAGACGACCACCGCTTTATAGGCTCTGTTGCCAAGAAGCACGGCATATGGTTCTCCCGCCCCGGAAACGGCATCTGTCATCAGGTACACCTTGAGAGATTCGGCGTTCCCGGAAAGACACTCATAGGCTCTGACTCCCATACCCCCACAGGCGGCGGTATAGGCATGATAGCTATCGGTGCAGGCGGACAGGACGTTGCTGTTGCAATGGGCGGCGGCGCATACTACATCACCTGCCCCAAGGTAGTAAAGGTGAACCTTACAGGAAAGCTGCAACCCTGGGTATCCGCTAAGGACGTTATACTTCAGGTGCTCCGCATAATGAGCGTAAAGGGCGGCGTAGGCAAGGTCATCGAGTATGTGGGCGAGGGCGTAAAGACACTCTCCGTTCCCGAAAGAGCTACCATAACCAACATGGGTGCAGAGCTCGGTGCTACCACTTCTATATTCCCGTCTGACGAGATAACCCTTGAATTCCTCAAGGCACAGGACAGAGCAGACGTGTGGAAGCCTCTTGCTGCCGACCCCGATGCCGAATATGATGAGGAGATAAACATCGACCTTTCCGAGCTCGTTCCTCAGGCAGCCTGCCCTCACTCCCCCGACAACGTGAAGAACGTCAAGGAGATAGGCAAGCTCAAGGTAGACCAGGTATGTATCGGTTCATGTACAAATTCCTCCTTCGTTGATATGATGAAGGTGGCATATATCTTAAAGGGCAAGACCGTTGACCCAAGCGTTTCTCTTGCTATAGCTCCCGGTTCAAAGCAGGTGCTCAACATGATCGCACAGAACGGCGCTCTTTCGGATATGATAGACGCAGGTGCCCGTATACTTGAATCTGCCTGCGGCCCCTGCATAGGTATGGGACAGTCGCCCAACAGCGGCGGTGTTTCTCTGCGTACCTTCAACAGAAACTTTGAGGGACGTTCCGGAACAAAGGACGGTCAGATATACCTCGTATCTCCCGAAATGGCTGCTGTATCCGCACTTACGGGATACCTTACCGACCCGAGAGATTACTTAGGCGATATGCCCGAGTTCAGGCTGCCCGAGCACTTTGTCATCAACGACAACATGGTAGTGCCCCCCGCAAGCGAGGAGGAGATGGACAGCGTTGAAGTTCTCCGCGGACCCAACATAAAGCCCTTCCCCGAGACAAGCCCGCTTGATGAGAGCATAGAATGTGCCGTTTCCCTCAAGGTAGGCGACAACATCACCACAGACCACATCATGCCCGCAGGTGCAAAGATACTTCCCCTGCGTTCAAATATACCGAAGATATCCGAGCACTGCTTCACAGTATGCGACGAGGACTTCCCGAGAAGAGCAAAGAACATGGGCAAGTCGATAATCGTAGGCGGCTCGAACTACGGTCAGGGCTCGTCCCGTGAGCACGCTGCACTTGCACCGCTTTACCTGGGCGTAAAGGCTGTTCTTGTAAAGAGCTTTGCACGCATACACCGCGCAAACCTTATAAACGCAGGAATACTGCCCCTTACCTTCGTAAACGAAGCAGACTACGACAAGATAGACCAGGGCGACGAGATAGCTATAATGAGCGTACGCGCTTCCGTTGAAGCAGACAAGACCGAGCTTATCGTGGCTGACAAGACAAAGGGCATAGAGATACCCGTTCTCTGTGAGCTTACAGGACGCACCAAGGACATAATCCTTGCAGGCGGTCTGCTCGACTACACAAGAGTACAGCTCGAAAACAAATAAGACAAATATATCAAAACATATAAAAGGGAGAAGTCAAAATGAATAATATACTCTTTTTCTTCAAGGGAAAGGAGGGTGTTGAAGCATGAACGGATATGACGAAAACAACAATGTAAACAACACCGTCCCGCCCCGTGACAGCAGCACGAATGAACATAACGCAAACAGCGCATTCCCGCCCCCCGACGACGGCATGACCGATGAAGAGCGCCGCCAGAAAGCTATGGAAATGTTCAGCCGCCTTCAGTATTATCAGATAAAGCAGCGTTCATTTGAAAAGAACAACCCCAACAGCACTTACACCGACCGCTCACCGTTCGTCAATTACGACAAGAGCGAAAAGGAAATGAAAATGATGCTCGCCCCCTGGGTGGGAGTATTGCTTGCTATTACCGTGGCAGTGATGCTCAGGGTGCATGAATTCGGAGCATATCTGATATTCATCGCCGTTGGGTTCTACGGAGGAGTCTTTTTCAGACAGTTCTTTATCGAAAGAGAAGAATTTTCCGAATCATTCAGAAAGACTAAGCGCGCGCTGTTCCTATCAATAGCACTTACCGCAGTCGGTCTGCTTGAGATATTGAAGCCGCTGTTCAAATCGTAAACACAGAAAAGGAGATTATTATGTACAACAGAGATGAAGACCGCCCCGAAACAGTCGAGGAATTCCGCAACAGAAGAAAAAACCGTGAGGGATTGTTCTCACGCTACGGTCTGACCGAAAAAGAAAAGCAGGAATACAGACACAGCACTTTCTTATTTTCTACCCGTGCAGGCCGCAGATATGTGCGCAGTCAGGAAAGTATAGAATTCGTGATAAGGTGGTGGCCCGCAGCTCTTATGGGTCTCGGCGGCATAGCCGTTTGCAGGCTTTTAAAGCTGGCCATGGAATACTACCTGTTCGGTTTCCTTATAGGCTGTGTCATCGGGATATTCATAAAATACTTCGCATTTGACAATTTTCCCGCAGACGAAGCACTCAGAAAAAGCATCGTGCCTTCGGCTGTCACGCTGCTACTTACTATTATACTGGCAGTTATTTTCAAAACACAATTATGATCAATACGGCAGGCCTGCGCTTGCCGCCTATCTCATAAAATTACACAGGAGGTAAAGTGAAATGGAAAAGATCCTCATGAAAACGCCGCTCGTTGAAATGGACGGCGATGAAATGACAAGGATCATATGGAAAGAGATCAAGGATATACTTCTTCTTCCGTATGTTGACCTCAAGACCGAATATTACGACCTCGGTCTTGAAAACAGAGAAAAGACCAAGGATCAGGTGACCGTAGACTCTGCTAACGCTACCAAGAAGTACGGCGTTGCGGTAAAGTGCGCTACCATCACCCCAAACGCCGCAAGAATGCCCGAGTACAACCTTACTCAGATGTGGAAGTCGCCTAACGGCACTATCCGTGCAATGCTTGACGGTACTGTGTTCCGTGCGCCTATTCTCGTAAAGGGCATCACACCCTATATCCCCACATGGACAAAGCCCATTACCATCGCACGTCACGCTTACGGCGACGTCTACAAGAACGTTGAGATGCAGGTGCCCGCAGGCGCCAAGACCGAGCTGGTCTGCACAGCTCCCGACGGCACAGTTACAAAGGAAACTATCCATGAATTTACCGAAGGCAGCGGTATCATCCAGGGTCTTCACAACCGTGACGACTCCATCGGCTCATTTGCAAGAGCCTGCTTCAACTATGCACTTGACACCAAGCAGGATGTATGGTTCGCTACCAAGGATACCATTTCCAAGAAGTATGACCACCGCTTCAAGGATATCTTCGCTGAGATATTCGAGAACGAGTACAAGGACAAGTTCGCAGCAGCAGGCATAGAGTATTTCTACACCCTTATAGATGACGCTGTTGCAAGAGTCATCCGTTCCGAGGGCGGCTACATCTGGGCCTGCAAGAACTATGACGGTGACGTTATGAGCGACATGGTGGCTACTGCTTACGGCTCACTGGCTATGATGACATCTGTTCTCGTTTCACCCGACGGCATCTACGAGTACGAGGCTGCTCACGGCACTGTACAGCGCCACTACTACAAGCACCTCAAGGGCGAAGAGACCTCCACAAACTCTGTTGCTACACTGTTTGCATGGACAGGCGCATTAAGAAAGCGCGGCGAGCTTGATGAACTGCCCGAGCTTATGGCTTTCGCTGACAAGCTCGAAAAGGCTACTATACAGACCATTGAAGACGGCGTTATGACCGGCGACCTTTACCTGCTCTCAAAACTCGAGAACAAGCAGAAGGTAAACACCGAAGACTTCCTCAAGGCTGTTGACGAAAGACTCAAAAAGCTGCTCTGATAACAGACAGATATACGGAAGGCTGCTTCCTTTTTCGGGAAGCAGCTTTTTTTGCGCATAAAAAAACCGTGCCGTTCATGTGAACAGCACGGTGAATTTTGTGTATGCGTTTCAGGAATTACTGCTTTAAGTCGTGATGAGAATTCTCACTTGCATCACTGCTGTAGCCGCCGCAGTTATAGAACAGCTCACGGATAGCCAGCGCACAGCCCGAAAGGAAGTGATGCTTGTCCTCAACAAAGGAAAGCGAAACAGCGTCGGCAACTCTCTCGCCGCCTATGCGTATCACAGTTTCCCTCAGCTTCTCATAGGTAAGGTCGCCTGCAAAGTCGAACTTGTGAAGAACTATCTTCTGCGGGTTGGTGGAGAAATAAAGGTTGTTTATCAGCACCGCCATAAGAGTGAAGCCGTTGTCCACTACCTTTACTACAGCCGGGTCACGCTTTCCGTATGCCGCAACGATAAGCTCCTTGTTTACCGCCTCGGGGTCGCCCTTAGCCGCCTGATAGAGGAAAGGTGTCTGTTCCTTCGAGAAAGAACGCATTATCTTGCGCCTCAGTGCAGGGAGCGATACCTCATTTTCAACACAGCCTCTTCTGCCACATTCGCATATGCGGTCAGATGCGGGGTTCACGATCATTTTGTTTACGAAGTCAGTACGGTTATCATACGACCTGATAGGCTCATTAAGGTTGGTGAACACGAAGTTCAGGTTTCTGCCGTACTGTAAAAATGCTATATTTGAGCTTTCGGGATCTCTGTCCTTGAGGAAGTCTATGTTCGCCATAGCTGTTCCCTTTACAGAGTTGTCGAATACCATAGGCAAGGTGGTATAGCTGCTCATGAATCTTTCGAGATGAGTGAAATCAGGCTGACCGTTCGTGATAGTAACGTCCATCTTCTGGAACATGGTAGGATATATTGCAAATCCTATGCCGAGAAGAGAACTCTGTTCAAGACAGTTGTCACTGAGCACATCGTTCATCGACTTGATAAAGAACGAATATATCGCCTTGCGGTCAACATTCTCGTCTATCTCGAGCATTCTCTTGTCAAGAACGTCACCCGCAAGAGTAGACAGACCGATACTTACAAGGTCTTCCTCAACAGTTATGCCGAGCGCGAACTTGTAGTGATGATTGATGTCTATAAGTATCTTCTTTCTTCCTCTGGGAGCTTTTTCACTTACGTGCTTGTACTCGCCTATTTCGGAAATGATACCCTGATCTATCATCTCATTGGTGATGATAGTTACCGCAGCCCTTGTAAGTTCAAGCGCAGATGCAATATCTATCCTTGATGTAGGGCCTCTCTGCTTTAATATTTTCAGCACCTGCATTCTGTTGCGGCGCTTCAGATCCAGCTTACTGATTCCATGCTGTTCCACTACTTATTCTCCTTCGTCCGAACGTTTCTTATTGGCTTTTAACTTCATTATTCCCGTACGTCCCTTATTCCGTTCCATGTACGGTCTTATATCATTATAGCAAACGTTTTTTAAATTTCTATGAATAATCGAGTAACAATAAACATTTTTCATATTGTTCAAAATTTGTTAATTTTGATAAAAAACGTTCTCAGTCTTGTTTCGATATATGCACATTGACAAAGTCATTGTTTCTGCGATAAAAAAATTCATAAAATATCTATTGACAAGCTGTGTATAATTATAGTAGAATTACTTATATATAGACGGAGAATCACGGTCTTCGCCTTCGATTGATTTCGGGCGGGGGCTTTTCTGTTCTGAAAGCATGAAATTGAAAGGATCTGAAACAAATGCTTACATTGGATCAGGTATACAAGGCATCACACGTTCTGAAAGAGGTGCTCAGACCTACACAGTGCATCAAGGCTCCGAAGATAAATACCGAAGCCGAGGTCTACCTCAAGACCGAAAACCTTCAGGTAACAGGCTCGTTCAAGGTAAGAGGAGCTTACTACAAGATATCACAGCTCAGCGAAGAAGAAAAATCTCACGGCGTTATCGCCTGTTCCGCAGGAAACCACGCTCAGGGCGTTGCACTTGCAGCTCAGAAAAACGGCATAAAGGCTGTTATCTGCCTGCCTGACGGCGCTCCCATCTCAAAGGTCGAGGCTACAAGAAGCTACGGCGCTGAGATCTGCCTCGTTCCCGGTGTGTATGATGACGCTTATAATGAGGCTCTCAGACAGCGTGACGAACATAACTATACCTTCATCCACCCCTTCGACGACGAAAACGTTATCGCAGGTCAGGGCACGATAGGTCTTGAACTTATCGAACAGGTACCCGACCTCGACGCTGTTGTAGTTCCCGTAGGCGGCGGCGGACTTATCTCGGGCGTTGCTTTCGCTCTCAAGTCCCTTAACCCCAATATAAAGGTCTACGGCGTACAGTCTGCGGGCGCACCCTCAATGGTCAACTCCCTTGCCGACAATAAGATAGAATGCCTTGACAGAGTATCCACTATCGCAGACGGCATCAAGGTAAAGGAGCCCGGCGAGCATACATTTGAATACTGCAAAAAATACGTTGATGATGTAGTAACAGTTACCGATGACGAGGTAAGCTCGGCAATACTTGCCCTTATCGAACAGCATAAGCTCATCTCCGAAGGCGCAGGCGCTGTTTCGGTAGCCGCAGTAATGTTCAATAAAGTCCCCGTCAAAGGCAAAAAAGTCGTCTGCCTCGTTTCGGGCGGCAACATCGACGTTACCATTCTTTCAAGAGTGATAAAGAGAGGTCTGCTCAAGTCGGGCAGGTCCGATACACTTGCTATCCAGCTTGAGGATAAGCCGGGACAGCTCGTAGGCGTATCAAAGGTGATAGCAGAACTCGGCGGAAATGTCGTATCTATCCACCACGAACGTGCAAGCGAAGACAGCGATATAACAGACTGCATTCTCCGCATAGTCCTCGAAACAAGAGATTTTGAACACATAAAAGAGATAAGAAAGGCTTTGACAGACGCAGGTTTTAAGATAGTACAGAGATGACCTGTGCAGACATCAAGGAGGTAGCCCATGCTTTGCTTACAGTGCGGCGCTGAGATAACCGAACCCTCACAGACCTACTGCCACATCTGCGGCGCAAGGATAGAAAATCCTTTCCCGGGTCAGCAGCAACAGCAGGATCACGGTTTCAACAGAAATACCAACTACGCCGACCCACAGTATTCACAGGACCCCCACATAATACCACGACCCGATAATTCACCCGAACCCTATCAGCAGCAGTCATACAGATATGATCCCCCTCCGCAGGGTCAGTACAATACCTACGATCAGTACAACAGAGGCGCACAGTACTCAAACCCCTTCGGCGGACAGCCGGGTCAGCCCGGTGCAGGCTTCTTCGGAGGTCAGGGCGGAATGGGCGGCGGACAGCCCTATGGACAGCAGTACGGCCAGCCCTACGGACAGCAGTATCAGCAGGCTATGGGTAATCAGCAGTTCGGCGGCACCAATATTTACAACACCTACAACAACTACAGCGGCTATCCCGCCCGAATGGACGGCTTTTCCATCAAAAACCGCTGGGTCGCAACAGGACTCTGCTGCCTTGGATTTATGGGCGTGGGCGGTATCCACCGCCTTTACTGCGGCAAGATCGCTACAGGCCTGCTTTGGCTGTTTACCTTTGGCTTCTTCGGTATCGGCACCGTCATTGACCTGATACTGCTGATAACAGGCAACTGGCGTGATAATCAGGGCAGATTCCTGAGATGATCGGAAAACTTTGGGGTATGACCCCATTTTATAAAGGAGTAGATAAATATGGCAGAAACCATCTATACTAAAAATGCACCCGACGCTATCGGACCTTATTCACAGGCTAAGGTAGTCGGCGGACTTGTTTTCACTTCGGGTCAGATAGCTATCAACCCCGCAAGCGGCGCCGTTGAGGCTGACACTATCGAGGGTCAGACCGAACAGGTATGCACAAACCTCAAGAATCTCCTTGAGGCAGCAGGCACTTCCCTTGAAAAGGCTGTAAAGACCGTTTGCTTCTTAAAAGATATGGGCGACTTCGCCGCTTTCAATGAGGTTTACGGAAAATACTTCACATCTAAGCCCGCACGTTCCTGCGTTGCAGTCAAGACTCTTCCCAAGGACGTTCTCGTTGAAGTCGAGGTCATAGCAGAAGTTTAATTTTCCTGTTAAATATTTAACGAAAAATCTACCAAAAGCCGACAGTTCTTTGTCGGCTTTTTTAATATATTTTCACAAATTCACTTAAAAAATGACATTTGTCACTTAAAAATAGTGACATTTGTCACTGCATAAAATGACATTTGTCATCTTGCATTTTTTAGTTAAATAGTTTATAATAATAGCACAATATCATCTTTTTCACCAAAGATAGTTTTAATAAGGAGGTCGTTCCACATGGACAAATGCTGCGCACTCGCTATTCGTCTCACAGTCGGTATAATAGCTTTATTAAGCTCACTGACCTGCTTCATTATTGCCATTAATCTTCATGCTTCCGGCTCGTTGCTTTCGGCCTGGAACGGCATGGCTGATGATGATAAGTCACTTTACATCAAAATAATGGTGATAGGCGGACTGGCACTTCTCTACGGCTGTGCAAGTCTTGTACACCGTGAGTCAAACCTCAGTGCTATCATCCCCGGTTCTATAGGCATACTTATCGTTCTTGCCTGTCTCGTGATAGGCCCGAGAGAACTTGCAGTATTCATAGCTGCAGCAGGTATCATGAGCTTTCTTTCTTTCGCAACACTGCGTCAGACCGAACCCGTACTGATACACTGGGAATCCCACGAGGACGAGGCTGAAGCTCTCGCTCCCGCACTCGCCGCAGCAGCCAAGGCAGCCGCTAAGCCTGCATCTTCAAAGGCATAAGCGCATTAATTTACGAACTTAAACCAATAAGACCAACTTCTTTGTACAAGCACCGTATGACTCAC
>CADBTD010000284.1 GCA_902797535.1 uncultured Ruminococcus sp.
CCCATAACTACCACGATATCGTTCTTATCGGCGAGCTTGTCTGCGCTTACGAAGTTGCCTTCGAGCTTTTCGCCGTTGAGGGTGACGCTTGCGACACCGCTCTGAACGTGTGAGGGGTTCTGTATGTCGATGGAAAGATGCTTGCCGCGGAAGTTCTTTTCGATCTTAAAGCCGTCCCATGTATGGGGGATAGCGGGGTCTATCACAAGACCGTCGGCATTGGGACGCATACCGCAGATACCCTCGACGCAGCCTACCATAACGGTCGAACCTGTGCCTGTCAGCCAGTGAACGTGAGAACGTCCTGCGTAGGGCGAGCGGGTGGCCTCGGTGAACTGACCGTGTACATACGGCTCGAGGACACGCTGCTCTGCCTTGTCGTTCATGTTGGCGGGAGAGGATTCGAGGAAGTACTCGAATGCGCGGTCGCCGTGGCCGAGAAGGCTTTCAGCGAGTATAGCCCAGCCCTGAGTCTGAGAGAAGATACCGCCGTTTTCTTTGGTATCGGGGTTGAATATGTGCATGAGCGCACCGTCAAAGTAGTGGTCAACATAGGGAGGCTCAAGGAGCTTGACACCGTAGGGGGTGTTGAGTATGCGGTGAACGCTTTCCATAGCGGTATCAGCCTGTTCCTTTGAAGCGAAGCCCGAGATGACTGACCAGCTCTGGGGATTGAGCCACATATTTGCTTCGGGGTCTTTCTTTGCGCCGACAACTGTGCCGTCCTCACGGATACCGCGGATGAATCTGTCCTCATCCCAGCAGGCTGCAAGGCTCTTGCCAAGGTCAGCCTGTGCCTTTTCGAGGTATGCGATATAGTCGGTGTCGCCCTTGTCAGCGGCATAGCCCTTCATTATGCTCATAGCGTAGTAGAGCTGGAATGCCACGAAGGTGGATTCGCCCTTCTTGCCGAGGCGCAGGCAGTCATTCCAATCAGCGTGGAGGCCTGCGGGCATATTGTGAGCACCGAGGCGCTCCTGAGAGAATCTGATAGCGTTCTTGAGGTGTTCGTAAACGGTGCCCTTGCCGCCGCCTGCCTCAGCGTAAACTATCTCTTCATCGAGGAAGCCCTTGTTGCCTGTTTCGCCTATATACTTTACTATAGTGGGGAACAGCCACAGAGCGTCGTCTGCACGGTAGGAGGGGTGACCTGTCTGCTTGGCGTATACGCTGTTTTCGTCGTTCTCATCGGGGCAGGTCTCATTGCCTGCGTCGTGGTCGAACTTAACGAGGGGAAGTCCGCCGCCGTTCGATACCTGTGCGGAGAGCATGAAGCGTATCTTTTCAGCCGCAAGCTCGGGGTTAATGTGGATGATGCCCTGGATATCCTGTACGGTATCGCGGTAGCCGTAGCCGTTGCGGAGTCCGCAGTAGATGAAGGAAGCGGCTCTTGACCATATAAATGTGATAAAGCACTGGTAAGCGTTCCAAACGGATACCATGTTGTTGAATTCATCGGAGGGAGTCTCGACGGAGAAGTTGTCGAGCTGTCCGTGCCAGTAGTCAACGAGTTCCTTTAACTCGGCGTCGCACTGTCCCGCCTTTTCGTAGGAAGCTACTATCTCAGCGGCTTCGTTGGGCTTTTTCTGGCCGAGGACGTAAATTATCTCGGCAGTTTCGCCGGGCTTGAGCACGATATCGGACTGAAGCGCACCGCAGGCGTTGGAGTTATAGTTGAGCACGTTATCGCACCTGCCGCTCTCAACAGCTATGGGGTTGCCGTAATCTCTGTAAGCGCCGACAAAGCTGTCAAGGCTTCCGTTATAGGCGGTGATGGGCTGACCTGCAGCACCGAAGAATCTTTCGGAGCCGTTGAAGCCGTCTGCGTCCTTGCCGCTGTTTTCGTTTATATGCTGAACTATCATATTGCCCTCAAAGGAGGTACGGGAGATGAACAGGGTGTACTGAAGGTTCACCTGATCCTGTTCATAGTTGTTTTCATTGGTGAACTCTATGAAGCCGTAAAGGGAAAGGCTGCGCTCATGGTCGGAATTATTGGTGACCTTGGTGCGCCATACTTCATAGGTCTTTCCGAGGGGCACATAGTATGTGACTTCGGAGCGGATATCGGTATATTCGGCCGATATAGTGGTATATGCTGTACCGTGACGGCACTCGGACTTATACTTATCGAGGGGCTTGCCCACAGGCTGCCATGAAGCAGACCAGTAGTCATTTGCGGCGTTGTCACGGATATATACGTATCTTCCGGGAAGGCCGATATTGCTGTTGAAGCGGTAGCGGGCTATACGTCCGTTAGCGCCGCTTTTTACAAAGCTGTAGCCTCCTGCGTTGTTTGACACGATAGCGCCGTATTCGGGCGAGCCGAGATAGTTTGCCCAGGGTGCGGGGGTGTCGGGGCGTGTTATGACATATTCCTTGTTTTTGAGGTCAAAATAACCATATTTCATAACTTTGATTCTCCTCTTCATCCATATTTGAGATAATTTTGCGTATGAGTTTCATTGCTTTTCCGAAGAGAATACTCAGCGGAAGAGCTGTGCGGTATTATCGGCGGCATTCCGGCAGAGCGCCTTTCCCGCCGTTTACTCTATCATATCACAAATATCTATGTTTGACAAGGGGTCAAATCATAACATTAATAACAAAATTATAACCGCAGGCTTTGAACAAAAGGGATAATTTTTATTAAGTTTAATATTTTTGTATTGACAG
>CADBTD010000285.1 GCA_902797535.1 uncultured Ruminococcus sp.
AGTTCCGTCGGGATATGTTCTTGTTGACGGTCTTGGAGTCGGTGATGTCGGTTCGATAGTTCTGAGGGACAGAAAACATCTTGCCGAGGACGGACTTATCATCTGCTTCGCTACTGTTGACAGAATGACAGGTGAGATACTTGCAGGCCCCGATGTGGTCTCGAGAGGTTTCGTCTATGTGCGTGAAAGCGAAGAACTTATGGACAGTGCTAAGAAGATACTTACGGAGACTCTTCAGAACTGCCTTGACAGGGATATGCATGAGTGGAATGCGATAAAGACACGCATGAAGGATGCTCTAAGCGAGTATATCTATCAGAAGACCAAGCGTAATCCGATGATACTGCCTATCATGATGGAGATAGACGACTGAGCTTCATTTGAAAGGACAAAAAGCTATGAAAGGAACATCAGGCGTTCAACTGCTAATAAAGATAACGACCGCAGTGGTCGCCGTGTGCTCGATAGCTGCTTCAAAGCTTCTGTCACGCTCGGCAGATACGGCGGCTGAGGGCAGGATACTTTTTGTGGTATCTATTATCATGTGCATCGTTCTGGTGCTGGAGTATATCTTCTTCAGCAGCAATACCAAGCGATATATAGCCAAAAGTGCGGCACAGCTGAATCTCACAGAAAAGGAATCGCTTCTTAATTTCCCTGCACCCGCAGTGATAATAGACGGCGATAATTCTATAGTCTGGTATAATAAACTGTTCGGCAGAAAGGTCTTTCCGCAGGAAGAGGCTTACGGGTTGAATATAACCGAGGTCTTCAAAATAGATATGGAGAAGATCTTTACTCATGATGGTGATACCGTTTGCCATGACGGACATTTCTATACCGTAAAGGCTATCCATACGGAGCATACCGGAAGTATGATATCTATGCTCTATTTTGCCGATAAGACCGAGCTGATAGAGCTTAACTACGAGCGCGGACAGTCAAAGCAGTCGGTGATAATCATAATGATAGATTGCTATGAAGAGCTTATGGCAAATATCCGTGAGAGCGAAAAAGCACATATCCTTGTGAGCATAGAACAGCTTATAGAAAACTTTACCGAAGGAACGACAGGCATATCACGCCGTGCCGGAAATGACAGGTTCTATGTCATACTTGAAGAAAGATACCTTAAACCGATAATTGATAAGCGCTTTGAGATACTTGAACAGGCAAGACGCATCACCTGCGGCGAAAGAAGCACCATAACCCTTTCTATAGGTGTTGGTCATGATGCGGAAAACCTTGCAGAAAGCGAAAAGTTTGCAAAGCAGGCCCTTGAGATGTGTCTGGGACGAGGCGGCGATCAGGCGGCTGTAAGAACCGAGAACGGCTACGAATTTTACGGCGGTCTGTCAAAGGGCATGGCAAGAAACACCCGTGTGAAATCAAGACTCGTCGCAAATGCTTTTACTGAGATAATCAATATGCATGAACAGGTGCTCATAATGGGTCATACATTTGCCGACCTTGATGCTGTTGGTGCGGCAACAGGCCTTTGTGAAGCCGTAAAAAGTATGGGCAAGGACAGCTATGTTGTTGTTGACCGTGAGCGTAACCTTTCAAAGCTGCTTATAAGCTATGTCGAAGAAAACAGCATCAAACGCTACTATATAACACCGGAAGAAGCACTCGCCAAGTTCGATGCAAATACCCTTGTTGTGGTATGCGACACCCATAATCCCGATCTTGTTGAGTCAAAGGAACTTCTTGAAAAAGCACATCATGTAGTCGTTATAGACCATCACAGACTTCTTGTCAAGTCCATCGAAGACAGCGAACTGTTCTACCACGAACCTACAGCATCATCTGCCTGTGAGATGGTGGCAGAGCTTATAGAGTATTTCCCGGATGTAAAGCTGCCCGAGCATATTGCCGAGGCTGTTCTCTCGGGTATAATGCTCGATACAAAGAACTTTGTTATGAATACCGGCGTACATACCTTTGAGGCGGCGGCATATCTGCGAAAACTGGGCGCTGATACCATAGCTGTGAAAAAGCTGTTCTCAAATTCACTGGATACTTATCTGAGCAAGGCAAAGATAATCACAAATGCCGAGATATACAGAAAATGCGCTATAGCTGCTGCCTATGATGAATTTGATAATATGAGGGTCGCCGCTTCAAAGGCGGCCGATGAGATGCTCGAGATAACGGGCGTAAACGCATCATTTGTTCTGTACGGATTTGACGGCAGGACCAATATATCTGCAAGAAGTATGGGCAGATACAATGTTCAGCTCATCATGGAGGCACTCGGAGGCGGCGGTCATCACACAATGGCTGCCTGTCAGCTCGACATGACCATGGAAGAGGCAGCGTCGAGACTTAAAGAGGCCATTGATGAATATATAAGAAATAACTGACGAAAGGCGGTAATAGACTATGAAAGTCATATTAGTCAAGGATGTAAAAGGCTCGGGTAAAGCGGGCGACACTATAAACGCAGCAGACGGATACGCAAGAAATTATCTCTTGAAGAACGGACTTGCGGTGGAAGCAAACAATAAGAATCTTAATGAACTTGCCGGGAAAAAGGCTTCCGAACAGCATAAGCTCGATGTTGAAAAGGCAGGTAATGAAGACATCGCAAAGAAACTCAACGGAAAGAACGTTACTGTAAAGGCTAAGGCGGGCGAGGGCGGAAAACTGTTCGGTGCGGTGAAGAACTCTGCTGTTGCTGACGCTATTGAAGAACAGTACGGTGTCAAGATCGATAAGAAGAAGATAAATCTGAACAGCGAGATCAAGAGCTTTGGTGATTTTTCCGCTGTTATCAAGATGAGTCAGGGTGTTTCATGCACTGTTGAAATCAAGGTGGTCGAAGGATAAAATGGCAGACAGCTTTTCAGATACCTACTCGGAGCTTACGGCAAGAAAACCTGTTTATGCTCCTCAGGCTGAGCAGGCAGTATTAGGGTCTATACTCAAAGATCCCGAGGTGCTTCCGACAGTAATAGAGCGTCTCAAGGCAGATTATTTTTACAGCACGTTAAATAGTCAGCTTTATGCTCTTATTCTCAGACTGTTCTCTGACGGACAGGATCAGGATGTTATCCGTGTCATAAACGAATCTGTTACACAGGGTATTTTTGAAACTCCCGATTTTGCCAAGAATTATATAGTTGAGCTTGTTGAAGGACTTGCTACTTCAAAAAATGTTGAAACATACTGCGAGATCATTGAGGAAAAGTATAATATCCGCCGTCTTGTGGATATTGCAAACGACATAATCTCAAGGGCAAATGAGGGCACGGAAGAAGCGTCGGCACTTCTTGACAGGGCTGAACAGCAGATATATGATATTCGCAGCGGTGAAGTGCAGGGCCTTGCAAGGATAGATTCGGTAATAATCGGTGCATACAATCATCTGCAGGAGATCAGCGGTGAGGATGCCGATAAACATCAGTCGTCGAAAACAGGCTTCGCACAGCTTGACAAAGTCACGAACGGTCTTAATAATTCCGACCTTATCATACTCGCAGCACGTCCTGCTATGGGTAAATCGGCATTCGCACTTAATATTGCCGTAAATATGTGTAAGCGCAGCATGAAGGACGTGGCTATATTCTCTCTCGAAATGGGTAAGGAACAGCTCGTTACCCGTATGCTCGCATCCGAGGCGCTCGTCGATAATAATAAACTGCGTTCGGGTGAGCTTGGCCATGAAGACTGGGAGAAGCTCGTTGAAGCTACTGATCAGCTTGCAAGACTTCCTATCTATCTTGATGACGGTGCGGGTCTTACCGTTCCGCAGATGAAAGCTAAGCTGAGAAGACTGAGAAATCTTGGTCTGGTCATAATAGACTATCTCCAGCTCATGGAATCCCCGAATCATCATTCAAGCCGTGTAAACGAAGTATCTGAGATAACCCGTCAGCTCAAGCTGATGGCTAAAGAACTCAATGTTCCCGTCATAGCACTGTCTCAGCTTTCAAGAAGTTCAGAAAAGCGTGACGATAAGCGCCCTATGCTTTCAGACCTTCGTGAATCGGGTTCTATCGAGCAGGACGCAGATATCATACTGTTCCTCTATCGTGAGGCTTACTACGATGAAAACACCGATAATAAGACACTTACCGAATGCAGTGTAGCAAAAAACCGTCACGGAAAGACCGACACTGTCAAACTTTCGTTCCTGGGTGAATATACGCTGTTCCGTGGTATCGACATGAGAAGAGACGATTGAAATGCTTGAAAAAGTATCAAAAACGATAAAAAAATACAGTATGGCAGAAAACGGAGAGCGCATTCTGTGCTGCCTTTCGGGCGGTGCAGACAGTGTTGCTCTCCTTTTGTGTCTGATGGAACTTGGCTTCGATATACTTGCCTGTCACATTAATCATCAGTTGAGAGGTGAGGAAAGCTATCATGATGAAAGATTCTGCATCGAGCTTTGCGGTTATTACGGGATACCCGTAACAGTACATCGCATCGATGTGAATTCGTATTGTGAACAGCACGGAGTATCTGTAGAGCAGGGTGCCCGTGAGATGCGATATGAGATATTCTCTGCATCAGGCTGTGATAAGATAGCTACGGCACATACTCTTTCCGACTGCATTGAAACAGCATTGTTCAACTTTGCAAGAGGCACAGGTATCACCGGTCTTTGTTCTATACCTCCTGTCAGAGATAATATAATAAGACCGCTTATCGAGTGCAGCAGAAGTGAGATAGAGAGCTTTCTTAACGAAAGAGAACAGCCCTGGGTTACGGATTCAACAAACCTCACGGATGAGTATACACGAAACCGTATACGGCACAATATAGTTCCTCAGCTTTATGAGATCAATCCATCTCTTGATAAGACAATGAACGGAACATTTGACAACCTCCGTGAGGATATGGAGCTGTTAAACCGCCTTTCGGATACCTTGTACTCTGAAGCAATGCGGGACGGCGGTCTTGACTGTGAAGCCGTTCTTTCTGCTGACAGTGCGCTTTCAGGCAGAGTTATAAGAGGTCTGCTCGAGAAAAATGGCGTTGATCCTTCAAGGGATATGGTCCTGAGAGTGAAAAATATCTGCCGTGAAGGCGGAAAGCTGTCTGTCGGCAAGGATATTTATGCAGAAGTCAAGGACGGGAGCCTGAGGATAGTCGGAGCAGCTGAAAGTCTGCCCGATATCGAGATAAAAGCAGTCTCTGAGGGCGAATATCACTTTTTTGATAAAAGCGTGCATTTAATTGTGGAAAATCATTCGAATGTTCACAAAAAGATAACAAATTTTGACTGTGATTATGATAAAATTAAAGGTGTTATTGTGATAAGGAACAGACGACCCGGCGATAAGCTCAGACTGGGTGGAAGAGATTTCACATCTGATGTGAAAAAGCTATTGCAGAGCCGTTTCAGATCCGAGGAAAGACGCAAGGCTGTTATTCTTGCTGATGACGAGGGAGTTATATTTGTTGAGGGTTACGGTTTTGCAAAGAGAGTGCTTGCCGACAGTTCGACAAAAGCCTTTTTGTTCTGTAAAATATCATAATACTGTCACAATAAGGGTATATTATAATATAGATTGTTCAGGATCGGTTAGGGATCTGAAATATATATCAAACGCAAGAGAGCGGAAGAAAGGTAGTGCCTGATTGAAAAACAGTTCAAGATCGTTTATAGTTTATCTGCTGATAGCTTTTATACTCATCGGCGGAATGGTATATGCTTTGTCAAGTCTTGGCAAAGAAAAAGACAAAACAGAGTATTCACAGATAATGAGATACTTCGATGAGCTGAAAGTAGCTGAGTTTGACTTTGACCTTAATACGGGAGAGCTTACTTACAGACTTAAAGGCAAAAGCGAAGATGAGAAAGAGACATACAAGGTCCCGAATGTAAGTCTTTTTGTAAATGAAGTGCTCGGAAGCGAAGACGGTGAGAATTACCGTAAGAAGTATGATGCCGAAAATCCCAAGGCGCCTTTGAAATATGACCTTGTGCCGATATCGGATAATACATTCTGGCTCAATCTTATCCCGACTGTGCTGATGTTTGGCCTGATGATATTCTTCTTTGTATGGATGATGAAGAATGCAGGTGCTGGCAAGGTATCGGGCTTTGGCAAGACAAGTGCAAAGAAAGCTCCCGATTCAAAAAAGGCAACTTTTGCCGACGTTGCAGGCTGCGACGAAGAAAAAGAAGAGCTCCAGGAAGTTGTTGACTTCCTGAAAGACAATAAGAAATACAATGAACTCGGTGCCCGTATACCTAAGGGCGTTCTTCTTATGGGACCTCCGGGTACAGGTAAAACACTTCTTGCAAGAGCTGTTGCCGGCGAGGCAGGAGTTGATTTCTTCTCGATATCCGGTTCTGATTTCGTTGAGATGTTTGTCGGTGTTGGCGCATCTCGTGTAAGAGATCTTTTTGATCAGGCTAAGAAGAGCGCACCGGCTATCATCTTTATCGATGAGATCGATGCTGTCGGCAGACAGAGAGGCGCAGGTCTCGGCGGCGGTCACGATGAGCGTGAACAGACACTGAACCAGCTTCTTGTTGAGATGGACGGCTTTGAGGAAAATGATTCAGTCATCGTTATGGCTGCTACAAACAGAAGCGATATACTTGACCCCGCTCTTTTAAGACCGGGACGCTTTGACAGACAGATACTTGTCAGCTATCCTGATGTCAAAGGACGTGAAGAAATTCTCAAGGTCCATACAAAGAACAAGCCCCTTGCACCTGATGTGAGCCTTAAAACAATAGCACAGACAACTGTTGGATTTACAGGAGCTGAGCTTGAGAACCTTGTTAATGAGGCTTCACTTCTTGCAGCAAGAAAGAACCGCAAGGCTATTACAAAGGCAGACCTTGAAGAGGCTGCTATCAAGGTAGTTGCAGGCCCCGAAAAGAAATCGAGAGTAGTTACGGAACAGGAAAAGAAGCTGACTGCTTATCACGAAGGCGGTCATGCTATATGCCATTTCTTCTGCCCCACTCAGGATAAGGTACACCATGTTACGATCATCCCAAGAGGTCAGGCAGGCGGCTTTACAATGAGCCTTCCCGAAAAAGATAAATCCTATGTATCCAAGCGTGAGATGTATGAGAGCATAATCGTTCTTCTCGGAGGACGTGTTGCTGAAAAACTGATACTTGATGATATCTCCACAGGCGCTTCAAATGACCTTGAACGTGCTACAGCAACAGCAAGAAACATGGTCACACGTTATGGCTTCAGCGATAACCTCGGACCTGTTGTTTACGGCAGGGGAGAACATGAGGTATTCCTCGGCAGAGATTACAGCAGCACACCAAGCTATTCCGAAAATGTTGCAGCTGAGATCGACACCGAGATAAGAAATATCGTTGAAAATGCTTTTGAGGATTGTGAAAAACTGATAAGTGAGCATATAGATAAACTTCATCTTATCGCTCATTATCTTATGAAGCATGAAAAGATCGACGGCAAGAACTTTGAGAAACTCATGAATGGTGAGCTTGATGAAAATGAGTTCATGCCTCCTGAGGGTATTGAGGCTTGGTTCAGAAACAGTAAGGGGATCCTTGATACATCATCTGATGAAACTCCCGATCCCGAAACTGAAGATGAATCCGGAAATCGTCCGGTTCATGAGTATAAGCCTTATGAATATAAGCCTGAAGGCGACCTTGACGGATTTGATGCTGAAGTTGCAAGAAATGAAGAGTCATCTGACGATGATGACAGCGACAGCACTACTGATCTCTGATAATTGATTTGCACCGCAGGATGTGATGATCCTGCGGTGTTTTTGTATATTAAAAGCATAAAAAAGCTCCGCAGTAAAGCGGAGCTTGATCACTTATCCGATATGAGGATCAGTCTTTATCATCAAAAAATACTTTAACAGCTTTGTAGCACTGATAGGTGTCGAGTTTTGAAGTGACCTCAAAGGGTGCGTGCATTGAAAGAACAGGAACTCCAACATCAATGACATCCATGTCGAGATTTGCTATGTAAGCTGCGACTGTTCCGCCGCCGCCTGCATCTACCTTGCCGAGCTCGCCTGTCTGCCAGATAACGCCTCCTTTGTTCATCATGCAGCGTATCCTGCCTACTGTTTCGGCAGATGCATCTGATGTGCCGCTCTTGCCTCTTGCACCTGTATATTTTGTAAATACTACGCCGTAACCAAGTTTTGATGCGTTCCTGCTTTCTGTTACATCAGAGAATGTGGGGTCTTCAGCAGCATTTACATCGGCAGAAAGGCATATGGAGTTGCTTATAACAGTATGGCCCTTTACACCCTGTGTCTCTGCAAGGTCGTCGATAAAGTAGGGCAGATAAGAACTGTTGAGACCTGTGTTTCCATCGCTGCCTATCTCTTCCTTGTCGGTAAGTACGGTCATGCAGGTGTAGGTCGGCTTTTTGCATTCGAGCGCTGCTGCGAGCGAGGCATAGGCGCATACTCTGTCATCCTGTCCGTAAGCACCGACCATGCTTCTGTCAAAACCAAGATCTTTTGCCTTGAATGCAGGTACTATCTCGAGTTCGGCAGAAATGAAGTCGCTCTCTATAATGCCGTACTTTTCGTTGAGTATCTTCATTATGTTGAGTTTTACTTTTTTTGAGACCTTGTCGTCCTTGAATGGACGTGAACCAATAAGAAGGTTGAGTTCTTCGCCTCTTACGCCATCAGCCAGTGAACGCTTCATCTGATCGCTTGCAAGGTGTATCAGCAGGTCGGTGACGCAGAATACAGGATCGTTCTCATCTTCGCCTATATTAATGTCAACTGCAGTGCCGTCTTCACGAACAACAACACCGTGGAGCGCCATAGGAACAGTTGTCCACTGGTATTTTTTTATCCCGCCATAGTAATGTGTCTTAAATAGCGCCATATCCTTTTCTTCATAAAGAGGGTGCTGTTTAAGATCAAGACGGGGAGAGTCGATGTGAGCAGCAGCTAACCTTATTCCGTCAGCAAGCGGCTTTTTACCCATTACAGTAAGTATGACGGCTTTACTGCGGTTTACATAGTAAAATCGGTCTCCGGCCTTGTATTCCTTGCCTTTCTTAAATGCCTTGAAACCTGCCTTCTCGGCAAGTTTTACTGCTTCGGCGCAGGCAAGTCTTTCTGTCTTTCCGCTGTTTAGAAAGTCCTTGTAGCCTTCACAGAATTCGTCAGCTTTTTTGATCTCATCATCACTCATGATAAGTCCTGCGTTTTTGGGTTTTTCAAGCAGTTTTTCCGCAAGCTGCTCACCCGTTGTCTTGTTCTTCGTCTGAGCCATTGTTCATGTCCTCCTCTAACTCTGTATTTTCCTTATATTTCTCAAATGCTTTCATTACCTTATAGATATAGTCCTGCGTCAGGTCGGACGGCATATCATCAAGATTTTCATCTATGCTGAAATGCTCGGGGTCTATTGTTCCGTCATCTATCCATCCCTGAACAGCATTCATTCCCTGATGATATGCTCCCGAAGCAAGTTCATAGCTTCCGAACAGGTCATAAAGGTAAGAGAGATAATAAGTACCGTATTGGATATTGTATTCGGGGTCATACATATCGTCAAATGTAAGACCTCTGTCATCGTCAAGTCTGAATTTTATCCAGTCAAAAGCGTCGGGCATTATCTGCATAAGACCTCTTGCACCGACTTCGCTCTCGGCAGTTTCTATGAATGACGATTCTGTTCTGATAACAGCGAATATGTACCTTGGGTCCATTTCGTATTCTTTGGCATATTTTATGACATACTCTTCATACTCCGTGGGATACGAAAAATACTTTTTTGCCTTTGGTACTGTCTCCTTTACTTCGGGCTGTCTGAATATGAATATAAGTCCGGCTGCCATAAGCAGCATTACCGTAACAAATATCGCAAGTCCCAGCGAACCCGAATTGCTTTTTCTTTTTCTATTTGCCATTGTATCTTTCCTTTATTGTTTTTGCTGCGGTAAAAGCTGCAGCAGCAAGTTCCTCTTTCGTTTTGTTATTCTCTATAAGATAGTCTGAATGATCTCTGAAAAAATCTTCACTGTGCTGTGACCTTATCCTTGCTATAGCCTCTTCTTCCGTAAGTCCGTCACGTTCTGTTATACGCTTTATACGTTTATCTGTATCTGCAGTACAGCTTACTACGGCATTGCAAAGTCTGTCAGCGCCGGCTTCAAAAAGTGTCGGAGCATCAAGCAGAACAAATCTGTACCCTTTTTCTTCGGCAGCTTTTATGTTTTGTTCTATAAGTCGGTTTATCATCGGGAATATCGCGGCATTGTATCTGTCAAGCAGTTCTCTGTCCGAAAAGAGCATTTTTGCAGCTTGCCGTCTGTTCAAACAGCCATTGTCAAAAAAATCGGGAAATTCCTTTTCGAGTTCGCGGGCTGTATCGCTGCCGTCTTCAGTTACTTTTCGGGCAATGATATCGCAGTTTATAATGTAAAAACCGCATTGTGAGAATATATTGCTGACTGTGGTCTTGCCTGCGCCTGTCTGACCCGTTAGTCCTACAACATATGCGCTCACAGCGTTATTACCCTGAATGCAGCAGCTCTGATAAGTCTGTTATATACAGCAAGTCCTACGCCGTCAATGCTCGGGCATCGAGCATAAACTACTTTTGCACCGTGCTTATCAGCAGACCTCAGTGCGCTGAAGAGTCCGTGTGCCTGTTCTTCTGATGTAGAACCTATGGTAATGAAAGGTATCTGAAGTCCTTTCATGTCACTGCTGTCAAATACGATGCATAAAGCATCTCTTGTATCCTGTTCTCTTATGTAATGGCGGAACTGTTCGGCTGTTCCGTCTATCATGAATACTTCAGCTTTGGGAGAGTAGTGCTTGTACTTCATTCCCGGTGAAGCGGCGGGTTCCGAGTTTTCGACCTTTGCCATTACGCCTTTGTCAATAAGAACTTCGGGAGATACCTCCTCAAGCATCTCCTTTGTTATCCTGCCGGGGCGGAGTATTTTTATAGCATCATCCGTAAAGCATATTACAGTTGATTCAACACCTGCTTCACACTCGCCTCCGTTGATAACAGCGGGTATCCTGCCTTTCATATCAGACATGACATCTTCTGCGGTAGTTGGTGAAGGACTGCCCGAAAGATTGGCAGAAGGTGCAGCAAGAGGGACTCCCGCAGCATTTATAAGTGCAAGCGCAGTGGGGTGTGACGGCATACGAACGCCTACAGTGGGCAGACCTCCTGATGTTATTTCGGGAATTTTTGATGTTTTCGGGAGTATCATTGTAAGCGGTCCCGGCCAGAATTTTTTTGCGCATGATACCGCAAGCTGAGGTATCTCTGCCGCAATATCGCTGATCATTGACATATCGCTGATATGCACAATGAGCGGATTGTCGGCAGGACGGTTCTTAGCTTTGAATATTTTCAGAACAGCCTGTGGACTGAATGCATTTGCCGCAAGTCCGTAAACTGTTTCTGTCGGCATACCGATAAGTTCACCTTTTTTTATCAGCTCAGCCGCTTTTTCTATGCTCTCGGTCGAATCATCGAGAAGCTCTGTATCAAATGTCAATGCCATTTTTCATCTATCCTTGATCATTATTTGCAAGCTGTTCAGTTCTGTCAGCAAGCGCAAGTGCGTCTATCACTTCATCAAGCGCTCCGTTCAGAAAACTGTCGAGTTTGTATATCGTTAGTCCTATTCTGTGATCCGAGATCCTGCTCTCGGGAAAATTATATGTCCTTATTCGTTCGGAACGATCGCCTGTGCCGACCATCGAACGTCTTTTGGAAGCAATTTCATTATCATGTGCCTTACGCTGCATCTCGTAGAGCCTTGAACGAAGTACCCTCATTGCTTTGTCCTTATTCTTGAACTGAGAACGTTCGTCCTGACACTCCACTACAAGTCCTGTAGGCAGATGTGTTATGCGTACAGCCGATTCTGTCTTGTTTATATGCTGGCCGCCTGCTCCCGATGCTCTGAAAACATCTATCTTCAGCTCGGTCGCTTCGTTTAGCTCAAGCTCCACTTCTTCAGCTTCCGGAAGTACCGCCACTGTTACTGTCGAGGTGTGAATCCTTCCCTGGGATTCGGTTTCGGGAACTCTCTGAACTCTGTGTACGCCGCTTTCATATTTCATTCTTGAGTAAGCACCTTGTCCTTCGATTGAAAAGGTCACTTCCTTGCAGCCGCCGAGTTCTGTTTCGTTGATACGGATGACCTCGGTCTTCCAACCTTTTGAAGCGGCATAAAGGGTGTACATCCTGTAGAGCGAATGTGCAAACAGTGCCGATTCTTCACCGCCTGCGCCGCCGCGTATTTCCACAATGACGTTCTTATCGTCATTCGGGTCTTTCGGAAGAAGCATCAGCTTTAGCTCCTCGGAAAGAGTTTCCAGTGCCGCAGATGATTCGTTGAGCTGCTCTGATACCATAGCTTTCATCTCATCATCCATTCCGCCTTCTGCGATAAGCTCACGGGCTTCGGAGTTTTCGGCTTCTGCCTTTTTATATTCTTTTATTTTATCAGCGATAGGTCCGAGTCGTGAATATTCCTTCATAAGCTCGGCATATCTTGAATTGTCACTGACAACATCCGGCTGTGTCAGAAGTTCGCCTATTTCGGCAAATCTTGACTCGACCGCCTCGAGCTTGGGATCCATCAGTTCTCATCTCCGTTCGTTGGTCTTTTTACGCTTTTTATGTTTTTCTCGGCTTTGCTTCTCGGTATCATGAATTCTCTTCCGCAGCCTATGCATCTTAGTTTGAAATCCATTCCCGAGCGCAGTACCAGCATTTCGTTGGTGCCGCAGGGATGCTGCTTTTTCATTACAAGAGTGTCGCCCTTCTGTATATCCATATGCACTCTCCGTTCTCTGATTCTGTATTTATGTTTTCTTTTGACATTTTATTATACCATAAAATACTAATAATATCAAGCAATTGAGTATAAAGTTTACAAAGCGTACGAAATCTGTGCAAATTATGTCATAATTCAGCGATTTTTATTAAATTTCTTTGATTTGCTTGACGTTAGCCCACAAAAGTGCTATGATTAAAATATCTTTTTTAAAATCAAAGTATCGTATCCCGCACCTTCGTAAAAGGCACGGGTTTTAAGATAGTATCTGTATCGTATAAGGAAATCTATGAAAAAGGAATGATGCATAATGAGCAAGACCCCCTTTATTACAAAGCAGCAGGCTGAGGATATCATTAAGACTTATCCTACCCCTTTTCATATATATGACGAAAAGGGCATAAGAGAGAACGCCCGCAATATGAAAAAGGCTTTTTCATGGAATAAGGGATTCCGTGAATATTTTGCTGTAAAGGCTACTCCGAATCCGTATATTCTCAAGATCCTTCAGGAGGAAGGCTGTGGAGTTGACTGCTCATCTCTCACAGAACTTATGATGAGCGAATGCTGCGGTTTTTCAGGCAGCGATATCATGTTTTCATCAAACGTGACTCCCGAAGAGGATTATATCAAAGCGAATGAGATGGGCGCATATATAAACCTTGATGATTTTACCCATATCGAATTTCTTGATAAGCTGTGCGGTATCCCCGAAACTATATTCTGCCGTTTCAATCCCGGCGGAGTTTTTGAACTCGGTACCGATATCATGGACAACCCCGGTGACGCAAAGTACGGGTTCACTAAGGAACAGCTTATCGAAGGTTTTAAGATACTCAAGGATAAGGGCGCAAAAAGATTCGGTATACACGCATTTTTAGCATCCAATACCGTGTCTAATGAATATTATCCAAAGCTTGCATCTATCCTTTTTGAACTTGCTGTCGAACTCAAGGAAAAGACCGGGGCTGATATCAAGTTCATAAACCTTTCGGGCGGCGTAGGCATCCCCTATACTCCCGATAAAGAGCCTAATGATATCTTTGTTATCGGTGAAGGTGTACATAAGGCATTTGATGAGATACTTGTACCCGCAGGTATGGGCGATGTGGCTATCTTTACCGAGCTTGGCAGATTTATGCTCGCTCCCTACGGTCACCTTGTTACAAAGTGCATACACCATAAGCATATCTATAAAGAGTATGTCGGTGTAGATGCTACAGCCTGTGACCTTATGCGTCCTGCTATGTACGGTGCATATCATCACATCACCGTTCTCGGAAAAGAAAACGCACCCTGCGACCACAAGTACGATGTTACAGGAAGCCTTTGTGAAAACAATGACAAGTTCGCTATAGACCGTATGCTTCCCGAAATAGACACAGGCGATATACTTGTTATCCACGACACAGGCGCTCACGGCTATTCTATGGGCTATAACTATAACGGCAGACTTCGTCATGCTGAGCTTCTTTTACAGGAGGACGGCAGCGTTAAGATGATACGCCGCGCCGAGACCCCCGCTGATTACTTCCGCACATTTGATTTCTGCGGTATAATGGATAAGTACATAAAGTAAATAATTGCAGTGCCGCAGATGTTCGCTCCTGCGGCACTTTTGTTTTTGAACTGTAAATATGAATTTTTTTTACAAATTCGCAAAAGCCCTTGAAAAAGTGCTGAAAATATAGTATAATATTATGTTAGTATGGCGCAGTGCGCCAAAACACAGAAAGGAACGTAGTATTATGGATCTTGAAATGGTAAAGTACCTTGCCGAATTAGGCAAGCTCGAATTCACTGACGAGCAGCTTGAAAAGACCGCTTCCGAGATGACAGACATAATCGATCTTATGGATGGCGTCAAGGAATTTGATGTTGAATATGATGCTCACAAGGATAATCACAATGTATTTCTTGACGGTCTGCGCCCCGACGTTAAACATGAGTCGATGCCGACCGAAAAGGTGCTTCAGAATGCGGTCAACCGGGACAACGCATTTGTTGTACCTAAGGTCGTTGAGTAATATCAGCAAGCCATCCGACCGTCTTTATATAGAAAGATAATTGTTTAAGGAGTGAAATTTTTTGGACAGTTCATTGAAAACTATCCGTGCGCAGCGTGAGGCGCTTGATACTAAAAAGGTGTCCGCCCGTGAGCTTGCGGAGGAATATATAGCAAACATAAAAAAGCGTGACGGCGAAATAAAGTCATATATAACCGTTACCGAAGAGCTTGCTCTTGCTCAGGCAGACGCTGCTCAGAAAATAATAGACTCAGGTGAGTCAAAGCCGCTTACAGGTATACCTATGGCAATAAAGGATAATATCTGTACCGAGGGTGTCCGCACCACCTGTGCATCAAAAATACTTGAAAACTTCGTTCCGCCTTATAATGCTACTGTTATGGAGCGCCTTAACGGTCAGGGTATCGTTATGCTCGGAAAGACCAGTATGGATGAATTTGCTATGGGCGGCTCGACTCAGACTTCGGCTTTTGCAAAGACAAAGAATCCTTACAATACAGACTGCGTTCCGGGTGGTTCTTCGGGAGGTTCGGCTGCCGCTGTTGCCGCTGAGCTTTGTACTGCATCCCTCGGCTCGGATACAGGCGGCTCGATAAGACAGCCTGCGGCTTTCTGCGGTGTCACAGGTATCAAGCCCACCTACAGCCGCGTATCCCGTTTCGGTCTTGTGGCTTTCGCTTCAAGCTTTGACCAGATAGGACCTATCGCTCATTCGGCTTATGACTGTGCAGCTGTTCTTAATCACATCTGTGGATTTGACCCCCATGACGGCACAAGCGCAAGAAATGAGGTGCCGGACTTCACAGCAAAGATAGGTGCTCCCTTAAAGGGCATGAAGCTCGCTCTGCCAAAGGAATTTTTTGCAGAAGGCATAGATGACGAAATAAGGAAGAGCGTTCTTGCCGCAGCAGATGTATATAAATCTCTGGGCGCTGAACTGGTTGAATGCTCGATGCCTTCGCTCAAGTACGCTGTTCCTGCTTACTATCTTATCAGCTCTGCCGAGGCTGCTTCAAACCTTTCACGCTATGACGGTATCAAGTACGGTCACCGCACCGCTGAGGCTGACAGCTACGAAGAACTTATAAAGAAGTCACGCTCCGAAGGTTTCGGCGATGAGGTCAAAAGACGTATACTCCTCGGCAACTACGCACTTTCAAGCGGTTATTATGATGCTTACTACGGAAAGGCTATGGCTCTTCGTCAGGTGATACGCAGTGAATATGACAGCATCTTTGAAAAGTGCGACGCTATCGTTACACCTACTACACCTGCGGTCGCTTACCGCCCTGAAGAACAGGTATCCGATCCGGTAAAGATGTATCAGGCCGATATATGCACCGTCACCGTAAATATTGCCGGTCTGCCCGCTATATCCACTCCCTGCGGATACAACAAGGATGGTATGCCTATCGGACTTTCCATTATCGGCAAGCGCTTTGACGAACAGACTGTTATTCAGCTTGCAGACGCATTTGAACAGACCTTTGCGCCTGTTGCACCGAAGCTTAACTAAGGAGGAAAAGACAAATGGAAAAGTATATTACTGTCATAGGTCTTGAGATCCATGCTGAGCTTCTTACTAAGACCAAGATTTTCTGCAACTGTTCCGCTGAATTCGGCGGCGAGAGAAACAGCCGCTGCTGTCCTGTATGCACAGGTATGCCCGGCACTCTGCCCGTTATAAACCAGACAGCAGTTGAGTACGCAGTCAAAGCAGGCTATGCTTTCGGCTGTGAAATAAACAAGTTCTCTGTGTTCGACAGAAAGAACTACTTCTATCCCGACCTTCCGAAGGCTTATCAGATATCACAGCTTTATTATCCTATCATAGGACCCGGTGTTATCCCGATCGAGGTCAACGGCAAGAAAAAAGATATCCGCATAAACCATGTACACCTTGAGGAAGACGCGGGAAAGCTCGTGCATGATGATTATAACGGCGTATCTCTCGCAGACTATAACCGCTGCGGAATACCGCTTATAGAAATAGTTTCCGAGCCTGATATGCGTTCCGCAGAAGAGGCTATGGCTTACGTTGAGCAGATATCCCTGCTTTTACAGTATGCGGGCGTCTGCGACTGTAAGATGGAACAGGGCTCTCTTCGCTGCGACGTAAATATCTCGATAATGAAGCCGGGTGACAAGGAATTCGGTACCCGCGCCGAGATCAAGAACATCAACTCTATAAAGTCTGTGGGAAGAGCTATAAAGTACGAGGAAAGAAGACAGGCACTTCTCCTTGAGGCAGGCAAAAAGGTTGTTCAGGAAACACGCCGCTATGACGCTAACCGTGACGCGACCAAGTCTATGCGTACCAAGGAAAATGCTCACGACTATCGCTATTTCCCCGAGCCGGATATACTTCAGGTAAATCTCAGCGACGAGCAGCTTGCTGCTATAAAGGCAAAGCTTCCCGAGATGCCTAATGTACGTCTTGCACGATATACCGATGAGTTCAAGCTCTCAAAGATAGATGCCCAGACTCTTGTAAATAACAAGCCTATCTCAGACTTCTTTGAAGAGGCGCTGAAGCATTACAATAATCCTAAGTCCGTATCTTCCTTTATACTCACTGAGTTTATGAGAAGAATAAACTTAGGCGAGATCGACCTTGACAACATAAAGTTCTCTCCTGAAGAGCTTGCGGAAGTTGTTAAAATGGCAGATGAGGAAAAGATATCCAAAAATGATGCCAAGGCTGTATTCCGTATAATGGCTGAACAGGGCGGAGATCCCGAAAAGATCGCAGAAGATGCAGGATATATAATCTCAGTAGACCTTGATAAGGTAGGTTCGGAGATAGAACGTATACTTTCCGAGAATTCTGCACAGGTACAGCAGTATGCTTCCGGTGAGAAGAAGGTATTCGGATTTATTATGGGCCAGTGCACCAAGGCATTAAAGGGTGCTGCAACCCCGAAGATAATCAAGGAAGTGCTTGAAAAGAAACTTGAAGCCGCATCTGCCGGCACGGCTGCCGAAACTGCTGCTGTTGAGGAAGAACAGGGCAGAGATCTTTCAAAGCTCACTCCTTACAGTAATCCCGATAAGTATGTTCCCGCAAATGACGGCACCATGCTGCTCGTAGGCACTGACAAGCTGCTTAAAGAATTCCGCCTTTCCGATGCACTTGACAATATCGGCGGCACAGTAGAGTTCAAGGCCTGCGTACACAGACTAAGAAAAATGTCAGGCGTATCCTTCGTTGTAGTAAGAACAGCTGCCTGCACTATACAGACCGTTCACAGTGAGGATACCTGCAAGGACAGTATACAGGGCCTTAAAGAGGGCGACTTTGTGTGGGTCAAGGGTACAGTTCAGGAAAACCCCAAGGATTTCAACGGTGTTGAGATCGTTCTCTCTGATATAAGACTTATAAGCACACCTGCTGCCGAACTTCCGCTGAAGATATCTCAGGGCAAGCTCAACTGCTCAATAGACACTAAACTGGATAATCGCGGCGCAGCACTCAGAAATCCTTATGAACGTGCTATATTCAAGCTTCAGGAAGGCCTTGTTCACGGAATGCATAAGTTCATGCGTGAAAATGACTTTACAGAGATACACACACCTAAGATAGTTGCACAGGGAGCTGAGGGCGGCGCAAATATCTTCCGCCTTGACTACTTCCATAAGAATGCGTTCCTCAATCAGTCACCTCAGTTCTATAAGCAGACCTGTGTCGGCATATTCAACAGAGTGTATGAGATAGCTCCTGTATATCGTGCAGAAAAGCACGCCACAAGCCGTCATATCAATGAGTACATCGGTCTTGACTTCGAAATGGGCTATATAGACAGTATGTATGATGTGATGGCAATGGAGACCGCGATGCTCCGTTCTATAATGGATTACATCAAGGAAAACTATGCTTATGAGATAAAGCTCCTTGAAGCTGATATCCCTGATATCAAGGAGATACCCTCTATCAAGTTTATAGACGCTCTCAGCCTTCTCAGAGGCGGTGATGTAACAGGCGGAAAGAAGTTCGACCTTGACCCCGAGGACGAAGTAAACCTCGGCAAGTACGCTAAAGAAAAGTATAACAGTGACTTTATCTTTGTTACTCATTTCCCGTCTTCAAAGCCGCCGTTCTATGCTATGAACAGCCGCGAAGATCCTAAGGAAGCATACAAGTTTGACCTGCTGTTCAGAGGACTTGAGATAACCTCGGGCGGTCAGCGTATACATGATTACGACGAACAGGTAGCTAAGATGAAAGCACAGGGACTTGACCCTGCTGATTTTGAAAGCTATCTCGACGCTCATAAATATGGTCTGCCTCCTCACGGCGGTCTGGGTATCGGCCTTGAAAGACTTCTCATGAAGCTGCTCAACAGGTCAAATATCCGTGAGACCTCGATGTTCCCGAGAGACATAAACAGACTTACCCCGTGATCATGCAAAAGAGGGTCATATCAAATATCGCGGTCTGCTGTGCAGATCGAAGTTGTTCAGACTTCGAAGAGATATTTGCAGCATTACCCTGTAATTAGAATTAAGATAACAGCACAGCTTTCAACGGCTGTGCTGTTTTTTTGAATATTCGTCCTGTAAATGGCATAATCATTAATATCATATGCCCCGAAAGGATGTTTGTCTATGAAAAGATATCTTGCAGCCGCAGCAGCATTTATGTTCACTTCATGTACCGCAGATACTCTTCCCGAGATCACTCAGGTCAGTCCTGTGCCCGTTTCAATTTCGGCTGAGTGCAGCAGCAAAGGAAACATATCGGCAGAAAAACCTGTTTCCGCACGCCTTAACTACGAAGAACAGCGTGCTGTGTGGATATCGTATATAGATATGGCTCAGCTTTGTGCCGATACAGATGAAGAGTTTACAGAAAATGTCTCAAAGGCTTTTGATGATATAGCAGAACTTGGACTTAACACAGTTTATGTGCATATGAGAGCTTTCGGAGACGCATACTATGACTCGGAACTATTTGTTCCCTCCGCTGTGATACCTAAGAGTAATGACCGTATAGCATATGACCCGCTTGAAAAAATGACAGAACTTGCCCATGAAAAGAAAATTTCGCTTCACGCCTGGATAAATCCGCTGAGGTGCGCTTCTGCCGAAAATATGGAAAAAATGAGGGGCACTAAGCTATATGAATGGTACAGCGACCCGAAAGCATATCCTGAATACATTCCCTATGTCGGGGACACAGGACTTTATTGGCTTGACCCGGCTATCCCCGAAGTGCGCAGGCTTGTTTCGGACGGTGTTCGGGAAATATGCGATAAATATGATGTTGACGGCATACACATCGATGATTATTTTTATCCTACCACCGATCCTTCTTTTGACAAAGAAACATACGCTGACAGCGATACGGACAAGTCGCTTGATGAATGGCGGCTGGAAAACTGTTCATTGCTTGTAAAAGAAATCCATGATACTGTAAAGGAAAGCTGCAATGATATCCTGTTTGGCGTTTCACCTCAGGGGAATCTTGACAATAACTATACTCAGATGTACGCTGATGTAAAACGCTGGTGCTCCCGGGACGGCTACATCGATTATATCGCTCCCCAGATATACTTTGGTTATGATAACAGTGTATGCCCGTTTTCACAAACACTTTCACAGTGGGAAAGCATATGCACTTCTCAAAGTGTTGATCTTGTCTGCGGACTTGGAGTCTATAAGATATCAGATGATAAAGAATTTGCTGATGATACAGGTGTCATAGCACAACAGATCGCTGATTGCATGGCAGATGATATCGACGGCGTTGCGTTATACAGCTTTGATACCCTTTTCAGAAAAGAGGGGACTCGCTATGAAAATGAGCGCAAAAGTGTCAAAATGCAGTTTTCAAGTCCGAAAATTGCAAAAAAATAAAAAAAGCTTAAAAAAACACTTGAAATTTGTTTATTATTGTAGTATAATTATTGAAAAGCATAAATGCATTTTATATTTTACAGGAGGGATAAAATTGTATAAGATAGTACAAAGAAGACAGCTCAATGAAAATATTGTGCTTATGGAGATAGAAGCTCCCTTCATCGCAAAAAAGGCAAAAGCAGGTCAGTTTATTATTTATCGTGTTGATGAACACGGTGAAAGAGTTCCTTTGACTATTGCAGACCATGACTCGGACAAGGGAACTATTACTATAATTTTCCAGACAATAGGTGGTTCAACACAGAAGCTCGCAATGCTCAAAGAAGGCGAAAGCATCCTTGATGTCGTAGGTCCTCTCGGTGTCGCTACAGAATACGGTGACGCAAAGAAGGTCGCTGTTGTGGGCGGCGGTGTCGGATGTGCAATTGCATATCCGCAGGCAAAGGCTCTTTTTGAAGCCGGGGTCGAAGTAGACCTTATTGCAGGCTTCAGAGATAAAGGGCTTATTATCCTTGAAGATGAGATGGCTGCTGTATCTACAAATTTCCACCTATGCACAGATGACGGTTCAGCAGGTTATCACGGCTTTGTTACCAATAAGCTCAAAGAACTTATCGACGGCGGCAAACAGTTTGATCTGGTTATTGCTATAGGACCTGTTCCTATGATGAAATTTGTATGTAAGACCACTGAACCATATGGAATAAAGACACTTGTGTCTCTTAATCCTATCATGGTAGACGGCACAGGAATGTGCGGCGGATGTCGTGTTACAGTTGACGGAAAGATAAAGTACGCCTGCGTGGATGGACCTGACTTTGACGGTCATAAGGTAGATTTTGATGAACTTATGAGAAGAAATTCTACCTACAAGAAACACGAAGCAGACCATGTGTGCAATCTTACGGGAGGTGTCAGATAATGTCGGTCAAGCCTAATATGCAGCCCGAAAAAACTCCTGTTACCGAACAGGATCCTAAGGTCAGGGCGAGAAATTTCAAAGAGGTATGTCTCGGATACACTGAAGAAGAGGCTGTAAATGAAGCAACACGCTGCCTTAACTGCAAAAACCGCCCGTGTGTAAGCGGCTGCCCTGTAAGTGTAAAGATCCCCGATTTTATCGCAAAGGTCAAAGATGGTGACTTTATCGGCGCATATAAGGTCATTCGTGATACAAACAGCCTTCCTGCTGTTTCCGGAAGAGTATGCCCGCAGGAACGTCAGTGTGAAAGCAAGTGCGTAAGAGGCATCAAGGGTGAGCCTGTCGCTATAGGCAGACTTGAGAGATTCTGTGCTGATTACGCTATGAAACATCCCGAACTTCTTGAAAAGGATGAAAAGCCTGCATCAAACGGACATAAGATAGCCGTAGTCGGTGCAGGTCCTGCATCTCTTACCTGTGCGGGCGACCTTGCAAAGCTGGGATATAAGGTCACTGTATTTGAGGCCTTCCATACTGCAGGCGGCGTACTTATGTACGGTATACCCGAATTCCGTCTGCCTAAGGCTATTGTTCAGAAAGAGATAGACGGACTTAAAGAACTCGGCGTTGAGATAATGACTAACATGGTCATCGGCAAGGTCCTCTCTATAGATGAGATAATGGAAGACGGCTATGAGGCAGTGTTCGTTGGCTCAGGTGCAGGTCTCCCGAGATTTATGGGTATCGAAGGCGAAGCTCTTGTGGGTGTCTACTCTGCCAATGAGTACCTTACAAGAATAAACCTTATGAAGGCTTACCTTGATGATTATGATACACCGATAAGAAAGTCAAAGTCTGTTGCCGTAGTAGGCGGCGGAAATGTTGCTATGGACGCTGCACGTTCTGCTATGCGTCTTGGTGCCGAGAAGGTGTATATAGTATACCGCCGTTCAATGGACGAGCTTCCTGCCCGTAAAGAAGAGGTCCACCATGCAATGGAAGAGGGCATAGAGTTTATGCTTCTCAACAACCCGACTAAGGTGCTGGGCGATGAAAACGGCAATGTCACAGGTATAGAGTGTGTAAAGATGGAACTTGGTGAACCTGACGCTTCAGGCAGAAGACGTCCTGTTGAGATACCCGGCAGTGAATTTGTACTTGATGTCGATACTGTTATTATGTCAATAGGTACTTCTCCTAATCCGCTTATCAGAAGCACTACTCCCGGTGTTGAAGCCAATAAACATGGCTGCCTTATCGTTAATGAAGAAACAAATCAGACTACCAAAGAGGGCGTTTACGCCGGCGGAGATGCTGTTACAGGTGCTGCTACTGTTATTCTCGCTATGGGGGCAGGAAAAAAAGCCGCTGCGTCTATAGATGAGTATATCAAGTCGAAGAACTGACAGCTTGTATAATTTGAAATACTATTATAGTAAAAGCCATGACAGCATTTGTGCCATGGCTTTATTTGTGTACTGCAATATAAAAGCCCCGAAGTGATGCATTATCACTTCGGGACAAAAGATCTTGTATTGATGTCTGTATAAAACTGCAATAAGTACTGCGGATCGTTATCAGTCATCTTCGTGAACTGTGTTCACCTTTGCAATAGCCCATTTCATTACTCTTATCTTGCTTCTGTCACTGCCTGTTTCAATAACAAGTGTGTCATCCTTTATAGAGAATACTATGCCAACTATACCGCCGTTAGTGATAACTTCATCACCGACTTCAAGAGAATCTCTCATTGCTTTTTCCTTTTTCTCCTGCTTTTTCTGAGGACGTATTATTACGAAGTAAAAGAGTACAAGAAGAACACCCATAAGGATTATGGATGACCAGGGACTTACCTGACCCTGTGCAGTGGATGCGGTCAAAAGCGTAATATTTGACATAATGATTATCATTCCTTCCCCAATTTCACGGTGTAAGAAAACTACCAAATGTTATTATATCATAACCATGCGATTATTGCAAGTGGTTTTACAAATTGTTTTCATTTATGCGGTATTCTGTGTGTATAAAATCCTTGACATATGCATTTTTCGGTAGTATAATAGCATAGTAAGTCGATAGAAAATGATGAAAGGAAAGATTTCATGGAGATCCCAAACGATATTGAGCTTTCAGTAGTCAATAAGTTCCGCAAGACGGTGTGGTCAAAATTTCTGAAAGGCATCAAGGAATATAAGCTCATTGAAGAAAATGACAAGATAGCAGTATGCATTTCGGGCGGAAAGGATTCTATGCTTATGGCTGTCTGTATGAAAAGGCTTCAGCGCTACAGCAAGATACCGTTTGAGGTCGAATTTCTTGTCATGGACCCGGGATACAGCCCCGAGAACCGCAGACGTATAGAAGAAAATGCTGCAAAACTTGAGATACCTATAAAGATCTTTGAAACAAAGATCTTTAAGGCTGTTACTAATATAGATAATAATCCTTGTTATATGTGCGCAAGAATGAGAAGGGGTTATCTTTACAAGACAGCGCAGGACATGGGCTGCAATAAGATAGCGCTCGGTCATCACTTTGATGATGTTATTGAAACGATACTCATGGGTATGCTGTACGGCTCACAGGTCCAGACCATGATGCCCAAGCTTCACAGCGAGCATTTTGAGGGTATGCAGCTTATACGCCCGCTCTACATGGTGCGTGAAGACGATATAATCCATTGGTGCAGATATAACGGTCTTGAGTTTATACGCTGTGCCTGCATAATGACCGAAAACATGACCTGTGAGGGCGGCGGTTCAAAGCGTCAGGAGATAAAGATACTTCTGAGAAAGCTGCGTGAGGTCAATCCGGCAGTCGATAAGAACATCTTCCGCAGTGTGGAGAACGTCAACCTTCAGACGATAATCTCATACCATATGGGCAATGAGTATCATCATTTTCTCGATGATTACGATGAGGGCAAAAGCATAAGGGGTACGGTAGTAGGAAAGCATGATACCGACAGTGAAGATAAATGAATCTTTGCCGCAGAAATATCACAAAATAAGCTTGGCAGAATGCCTTTAAAGACAGAACGGGCTGCGATAGGAAACACCAATTATGTTTATCTGCTGACATATGATAATGAACGTTTGGTTCTGCGTATCAATACCGACGGAAATGATTACTCCGAAACGGCAAGGCTTCTTTAATGTGTCGGGCGTTATCGATATAGATGGCATAGGCTTCGGCGACAGACTGACTTATATTGCACTGACAAGGGTCGCACTGCTCAATATGGGCTGTGATGACGATATCTGCGGATATATGCTCGATGAAATTAATGCCGATGACAGTCAGCGAAGAGCTGAGCTTTTTTATTGTCTTGCGTACTGCGTTGACTTTATGGGTGAACGGGGTATGACTTTCGGTGATAAGACTGTTGAGGTAAACGAACAGGTGATATCACGGCTCGATTCTCTTTATGATATGTTTATGTCACACTGGAAAAGCATTAATGCGTGAGAGAAAGGAAACCTAAAAATGCTGGACAGATTTTCAAGAACCGAATTGCTTTTCGGAAGTGAAGCTATGCAGAAGCTGTACAAAAGTCGTGTAGCTGTTTTCGGAGTAGGCGGTGTCGGCGGATATGTTATCGAAGCCCTTGCAAGAAGCGGTGTCGGTCATCTTGATATAGTTGATAACGATACAGTTGCGCTTACGAATCTTAACCGTCAGATAATAGCACTTGAAAGCACGGTAGGGAAGTATAAGGTAGATGTCATGGCAGATCGTATACACGATATCTCGCCCGATACACAGGTGAATGCTCACCGCTGTTTCTTTCTTCCCGAAAATGCCGGCAGCTTTGATTTTTCGCAGTACGATTATGTGGTAGATGCCATAGATACCGTTTCGGGTAAGATAGCGATAATTGAATGCGCAAAGCAGGCAGGTGTTCCCGTTATATCCGCTATGGGCGCGGGGAACAAGCTTGACCCTACAGCGCTGAAAGTCGCGGATATCTCAAAGACCAGCGTCTGCCCTCTTGCCAGAGTTATGCGGTATGAGCTTAAAAAGCGCGGGATAAAGAATGTAAAAGTAGTCTATTCAGAAGAACAGCCTGTTGTACCGGCAGGCAGACTTGCCGATGAAGCAAATTCCGAGACGCACGGCGCTAAACGCGCTCCCGGTTCAAATGCCTTTGTACCCTCTGTTATGGGGCTGATAATAGCAGGCGAGGTAATAAAAGATCTTGTCAGGTAATAAAAAACTCTCATGCGGCGCATGAGAGTTTTTATCATATATTCACGGGCTTTCCGATAACGTAGATATATCTTGCCATCTTTTGCGCAAAGCTTTCATAGGGCATAAGTGTACATTCCGTCTGCATCATCAGCAGGTCATACCATTCCTCAAGTCCCTCTGCTTTGAATGCTTTCTCATGCTTTTTTGCGGCAGCGCGTTTTCTGCACAGCAGGTCATAGGTCTGTCGTGTTATGTCAGTCAGCTGATACTTTATACCATTTTCTTTCAGCACCCTGGTAAGCACAGCGGTGTCGGCGTTAGCGGTCTTTGGCATAACATCGCCTTCCTGATACCCCACAAAGAAAACACCGCCGTCTTTGAGTCAGCTCATCACCTGCATTACAAAAGCCTTCATATCAGGCGCAAAGTATATCGAATCCATTGAAATTATCACATCAAAAGACTTCTCGGGATAATCCTTTTCTCCGATCACGCCCTCTTCTATCTCGGCATCGGGGTATCTTTTCTTTGCATCCCTGACGGCGCTTTGCGAGTAATCAAACCCGCAGATATGCGCTCCCGTTTTTCTTTTCAGATAACCGAGCATTTTGCCGTTGCCGCAGCCGATATCGAGTATCTTTGTGTCATTTTTCAGCGGTATATGGCTCAGTATCATATCTGTCTGCTTTGTATCGCTGAATCCGTCCTGTGAAAAGTCTTCTCCGAATGCTTCTCTGCAATAATCTGCAAAAGCTTTCGAGTGTGATGCCATATCATAGAATCTTTCATATGGCTCGTAAAACAATAGTTCTTCCTTGTTCATTCTGTCTCCCTGTGATGTCTTTCGTTCATTGTGTCGTATAAAATGCTGTTGAGGCAAGCCGCGTCATGCATTCCGCAGAACCGGACAGCAAGCATATTTTATCACAAATGCTGTCGCTTGTCAATATGTGTGTTCAGCTTCGTGCGCTGCTTTTGGCAAATAATGAAGCAAAAAGTCCGAATACCAGTGCAGCAGTAATACCTGCCGCACCTGCGGTAAATCCGCCTGTCAATATCCCCATATTGCCGTCATTTTCAACAGATCTTTTCACGCCCTCAGCAATAAGACACCCGAATCCGGTCAGTGGGACCGACGCTCCTGCACCCGCAAAATCAATAAGTGGACGGTATATCCCAAGCCCTCCGAGTATAACGCCGGCCACTACATATCCCGACAGTATTCTTGCAGGGGTAAGCTTTGTAAAATCAAGCAGCAGCTGTCCGACAGCGCAAAGCAGGCCTCCTACAAGAAAAGCGTATAAAAAAGACATAGCTTCAGTTCTCCTTTACTTAGTTTCTTTTGTGTGACAGCCAGACTGCATGTGATATAGACGGAATAGATTCACCCTGCTGACTTGTTGTAGGTGACATCAATGCTCCCGTAGCGGCAAACAGCACATTGTTAAATTCTCCTGTGCGTATTTTTGGGAGAATATATCCGCAAAGTACTGCTGCACAGCACCCACATCCGCTTCCGCCGGCATGAATGTCCTGCTTTTCAAAGCTGTAAAGCATTGTACCGCAGTCTTTATGAAGATTTCTCATATCAAAACCATCACGCTCTGCAAGTTCACAGAAGAGTCTGCTCCCGACTTTTCCAAGATCTCCTGTCAGTACCATGTCAAATTTATCGGGCGATGTTCCTGTTTCATGAAAGAATGCAGAAACTGTTGACCAGGCAGCAGGAGCCATAGCGGCACCCATATTTGCTGCATCGGTTATTCCGAGGTCTTCTATTTTTCCTACAGTGTAACCTCGTATAAACGGGGCTGATGAGCAGGCGGACACACATAAGGCACCACCTGCCGTAGCCGTCCACTGCGAGGTCGGTGTTCGTTGTCCGCCGTAGTTAAGAGGGAAGCGGTATTGCCTTTCGGCTGAGCAAAAGTGTGATGAAGTGACTGCTGCTGCATTCTTTGCTGCACCTGAAGATGTATATACAGATGCCATTATCATACCTTCAGCCATAGTTGAACAGGCACCGTAAATGCCGAGGAACGGTATTCCTGTATTTCTGAGTGCATATGTGGTCCCTGTACATTGATTCAGAAGATCTCCGCCGAAAATAATGTCTATATCGTCATTTTTAAGGTCGGCTTTTTCAAGCATATGAAGTAATGCTTCTTTTTGCAGTTTACTTTCGCCTTTTTCAAAGCTGTCGGTTGAAAGGTAGGGATCATCATTGATCTTGTCAAATATACTTCCGAGCGGTCCTTCGTTTTCCATTTTTCCGCCAACAGCAGCATACGCTTTTATGCTTGGCGGTTCATTGAATATATGCGTTTGTTTCATTATTCGTCAGCTCCTCTTTCTTATTAATTTGTACAAAAAAATGTACATTATACCACCGGAGCTGTTTTTTTGAAAAAATATAGACACATTAGTTTTTTTATGTTATACTGATATTATATATGAACATCAACTGTGAAATTACGGAAAATGAGGAAAATCTTTATGCAGAAAAGAAATTATCAGCTTGAACTTGACAAGCTCATAAGACAGATACCCGAAGGAACAGTGCCGACATTACTTTTACACAGCTGCTGTGCGCCATGTTCTTCTTATACTCTTGAATATCTTTCACAGTATTTTTCCATAACTGTATTTTATTATAATCCAAATATATCTCCGGAAGAAGAGTTCAGAAAGCGAGTTTCTGAGCTTACTCGGCTCATTTCAGAAATGCCGCTCAAAAATCCTGTGAAATTTATAGAAGGTGAATATATCCCTGCTGAATTCTATGAACTTGTAAAGGGAATGGAAGATATCCCTGAGGGGGGTGAACGATGCTTTTTATGTTATCGTCAGCGTCTTGAAAAAACTGCATCTTTAGCAGCTGAAATGGGTTTTGATTACTTTGGCACTACACTTTCTATATCTCCGTATAAGAATGCACAGAAACTTGGTGAGATATCTGAGGAACTATCTGAGGTATATGCAGTAAAAGCACTTCCGTTAGATCTGAAAAAGCGCGGAGGCTATAAGCGTTCAATAGAACTGTCATCAGAGTATTCGCTGTATAGACAGGATTATTGCGGATGCGTATTTTCCAGGCGGGAATCAGAAGCTAAACGAGCACGAAGGAGAGCTGAAATTGAAAAAGAGTGATATTAAAGTCAGAGATCTGCCTAAGGATATTCTCACCGGTGTTATTATCGCTTTTGTGTCTATACCTATTTCGATGGGTTATGCGCAGATATCAGGTCTTCCTGCTGTATATGGTCTGTATGGTTCGATATTCCCGATACTGGTTTTTGGACTTATGTCGAGTTCAAAACAGTTTATCTTTGGTGTTGACGCTGCTCCTGCAGCACTTGTTGGCGCATCGCTCGTTACAATGGGGATTCGTCCGGGTGGACGTGATGCAATGAACTTAGTCCCGATGATAACACTTTGTGTGTCAGGATGGCTGTTTGTTTTCAGATTTCTCCGTGCGGGGCGGCTTGTCAATTATATATCTACTCCTGTTATGGGTGGATTTATAAGCGGTATATCAACTACGATAATATTTATGCAGATCCCTAAGCTGTTAGGAGGTTCAAGCGGCACAGGTGAACTTCCTGAACTTATAATACATCTTATCCAAACGATTAGCAACGGGATAAACCATATGTCATTGATACTTGGTGCTGTATCTCTTGCTGTGCTTCTTATATCAAAAAAATTTGTGCCTAAGCTGCCAATATCTGTGGTTGTAATGGCAGCGGGCGCAGCACTTGGTTATTCGGGCTTTGCTGAAAAGTATGGAGTAGTAAGACTTTCGGTCATAAACCCGGGTTTGCCTGCATGGGATCTCCCGCATCCCGATCTTTCTTTGATCAGTGAGGTGCTGTCTGCAAGTCTGACTGTTGCTACGGTCATTATGGCTGAAACACTGCTCGCTTCGAACAGTTATGCTAATAAAAACGGATATAAGCTCGATAATGACCGTGAGATACTGACATACGCAATTGGCAATACTGTTGCTGCTCTTACGGGCTGCTGTCCGGTAAATGGCTCGGTTTCAAGAACTTCAATGGGCGAACAGTATGGCGGAAGTTCACAGGTGATGTCAATAACGGCATCAGTCACTATGATGATAATAATGCTATTTTGTACGGGTTTTATCGGTTATTTACCTGTTCCTGTATTGACAGCGATCGTTATATCAGCACTACTTGGTGCTGTAGAATTTCACTTATTCAGACGTCTTCTTAAACAGGACAGACGTGAATTGCTTATTTTTTTGGCGGCTTTTTTCGGTGTTCTGATATTTGGTACAGTTTACGGCGTGGCAATAGGTGCTGTTCTTTCGTTTGTTTCAGTCATTGTAAGCACAGCCAATCCAAAACGTTCATTTCTTGGTGTTATCCCCGGACATGAGGGATTTCACAGCCTTGAACGCAACAGCTTTGCTGTCCCTGTGAAGGGAGCGGTATTATACAGATTTTCCGGAAATCTTTACTTTGCAAACATCTCAGCTTTCATTGATGATATTGAAAAAAGCATTTCTGATGATACCAGATGTGTTATTGTAGATTCAGGGGCGATATGCAGTATTGATGTCACATCAGCAGACAGGATCAGTTCATTGAGAAAGAGCTTATTGGAACATGGCATCGGACTGTATTTTGCTTCTCATATTGGTGCGCTCAATGACCGTTTCAGAGAACTCGGACTTGGTATGCTTGTTGAA
>CADBTD010000286.1 GCA_902797535.1 uncultured Ruminococcus sp.
ATATCCAGCATGGGCAGCTATTTCAAGGCAAATATGGATCTGCTCGAGCCTGCGAATGCAGCACAGCTTTATCTGCCGAAGCGTCCTATCTACACCAAGGTATCAGACAATGCACCTGCAAAGTATGACCTTAACTGCCGTGTAATAAATTCTCTTATCGCCGACGGATGCATAATCGAAGGCGAAGTAGAAAACTCTGTTATATTCAGAGGCGTAAAGATAGGCAAGAATGCCAAGGTAAAGAACTGCATACTCATGCAGGGCACTGTTGTTGCCGATGGCGCAGAGTGCAGCTACCTTATCACAGACAAGAATGTGAATGTGGGTTCAAACCGTATTCTTACAAGCTCCCCTGCATACCCCATGTATGTAGGCAAGGACGCAAGTCTGTGACCGTAAACCATGTCTGAACGGGAGGGATGTGCGGACACGCACTGAACTGCCCTTATCGGAAATTTCCCTTATGAAAGAAGGTTAGACAATGAATATACTTTATACAGCAAGTGAGGCTCTGCCCTTTATCGCTTCGGGCGGACTGGCAGACGTTGCGGGTTCACTTCCCCGTGCCATAAATGCAGAAGGACATGACTGCAGAGTGGTGATCCCCTACTACAGTCAGATAAAACAGGAACTGAAGGATCAGTGTACATACCTTACTAATTTCACTGTGCCTGTTGCATGGAGAAATCAGTACTGCGGAGTTTTCACCGCAGTTGTGAACGGTGTGACCTATTACCTGCTCGACAATGAGTACTATTTCGCAAGGAACGGACTGTACGGCTTCTATGATGATGCGGAGAGATACATATTCTTCTCCCGTGCGGTGCTCGAACTGCTCAGGTACATAGACTTCAAGCCGAATGTAATAAACGCAAACGACTGGCAGACAGCCCTTGTGCCCGTTTACTACGATATATTCTACCGCTATCAGGGCGGCTATGAGGATATCAAGACGGTGTTCACGATACACAACATACAGTATCAGGGACGCTATGGATTAGAGATAATCAACGACCTGATGGGCATACCGCTGTATCACACCGACCTGCTGGAGTATGACGGCGACGTAAACTTCATGAAGGCGGCTATAGAATGTGCCGACAAGATAACCACCGTATCGCCCAGCTATGCATGGGAGATACTCGACCCGTGGTACAGCTACGGGCTTGACAGGATACTTGTCAAGAAGCAGTACAAGCTGTGCGGATTCCTCAACGGTATTGACCAGGAGGTATACGACCCCGAGACAGATCCGAACATACCCGTACACTTCTCGTTCAACAACAGAGGCGGAAAGAAGATATGCAAGGAAAAGCTGCTTGAGGAGTTCGGACTTGCACAGGGCGACGAGCCTGTTATAGGAATAGTTACCCGCTTTGTAAGCCACAAGGGACTTGATCTGGTGAAGTATGTATTCGAGGATATGGTACATCTGGGCTGCAAGTTCGCCATACTGGGTTCGGGCGAAAAGATATACGAGGACTTCTTCCGTGAGATGCAGTACCGCTATCCCGACCGTGTAGGCGTTACGATAGGCTTTGTACCTCCGCTGTCAAAGAGGATATATGCAGGTGCAGATATGTTCCTGATGCCTTCACAGAGCGAGCCCTGCGGTCTTGCGCAGATGATCGCGCTTCGTTACGGCACTATCCCGATAGTCCGTGAAACAGGCGGTCTGCGCGACTCGATAAAGGACGCAGGCGGCGAAAACGGCAACGGCTTTACTTTCAAGACATACAATGCGCACGATATGCTTGACGCTGTTACCCGTGCAAGAGCAGCTTACGATGACAAGCCGCGCTGGAACGCACTGGTAGGTCATGCGATGCGTGAAGACTTCAGCTGGAAGCGTTCGGCTGAGCTGTATATCGGACTTTATTCGGATATACACTGATAAAAAATAACGGTCATATGACCTGATATGAAAGCCCGTCACTTCGGTGGCGGGCTTTTTCACACTGTGAAATATATTTCCATATATCGGCAAATATTGTGACAAATTTCTGAGAATTTACATAAATCGTTTGACTTTTTGGGCGATACAAGATATAATAGGAGTATAACTTTATCTAAAAATGGGGAAAAGGCATGGCAAGAAAAAATAAAAACAACAGTCCCGATCCATTCTCTCAAATGTATGAGCAGCAGCTCAGAAAATTCGAGAGCATGGATACCGAAGGCACTCCCGCAGGGCAGGATGATCTGCATTTTTACACCGAGGAAGAGCTTGAGGCTATTGAGCAGGCTAAGCGTGACGCAGCAAGGCAGGCTTATCAGGATGCATATTTAGATGAATACAATAAAACACGTCGGCAGGTAAAGAATACCCGTGAGCGCAGGAACGAACCTCAGAAAGCGCCGCAGGGAAAAAGAAGACACGCCTCAAGTTCGTCTTCAATGTATGCCCGTCAGGCAAGAGAACAGGCAAAAAAGAACCGCGGAGATTCACCTGTACAGTTCGGTGCGAACAATCCTCCCCCCGCAAAGAAAAAGGGCGGAAACTCAGTCGCAGGCGGAATATTCAAGTTCGTTTTCGCTATACTTTTGGTGCTGCTTCTGCTGATGCAGGTGCTTATACTGAGATACATAAGCAGTGTAAACACAGTAAAAACAGGCAACCGTTCGGTGACTGATGTTTCTCTTAATGCAAAAGAGGTCACGAACATACTTCTCATAGGAAGCGATACCCGCAACGAAGATGAGCGAGGCAGGACCGACTCGATGATACTGCTTTCGATAAACCGAAAGACGAACGAAACGACGATGACCTCACTTATGCGTGACTGCTATGTTGAGATACCAGGCAACGGCTACAACAAGCTGAATGCCGCATACAAGCTCGGCGGTGCTGAGCTTCTCATGGATACCATAGCGCTGAATTTTGATGTGAAGGTAGACAGATACGTTTATATCAGCTTCTTCTCATTCATAAACATAGTCGATGCGGCAGGCGGCATAGAGCTTGATATCTCGGATGAGGAAGCCGCAGGCATGACCGATCCTATGGCTGAGCAGAACAAGTATTTAGGCTATAAAAAAGGTACGGACTATCTCAGTCACGGCGGAAATGCCATGCACGTCAACGGAAATCAGGCGCTTGCATATGCAAGACTGAGGTATGTGGGAAATGCGGATTTCGAGCGTACAGACAGACAGCGAACCGTTATCAACCGCATCATAGCAAAGGCAAAAAGACTTGACCCCCTCGCACTCGACAACTTTATAAGAGTTTCCTGCGGCGAGCTTACCACGAATATGTCTAAGGCTGAGCTTTATGTGCTGTTCTACAAG
>CADBTD010000287.1 GCA_902797535.1 uncultured Ruminococcus sp.
AAATTCGCATAGAAATTTTCTCCCACCGTTATAAATCTGCCGTAGTCAAACTGAACAGGCCCTTGTATAAAGGTATTCCTGCCCCTGTTCGGCAGAAGTTCATCGAGTATCTCTTTGCGGCGCTGAGTATCAGTTTCAAAGGTCAAATTGTACTCCTGCGAAAGCCTGTGACCCTTTATCCTCAGCGCACTGAGTTCTTCATCTGTCGGGTCGTAAAGCAGACCCGCAAGCATTTTTTCCTTTTCTGTCATAAAGATCTCCTGTTGTTTCGTTTAATGTATCCCGTCCGCCTGAGCGCAGACAGAGATGATCCGATACATACATTATATCGCAATATGACGGGTTTGGCAATAGCTCATGACAAAAATAATCGTGGGGATATTCTTTATCGGGAGCAGAAAAGTTAATTATGGCGTAAAGCGAAAAAAGAACATCTCTTCGCTTTTTCATAAGTTCACAGCACAAATGGCTATTTATTGCAAAGATATACGGATTGACTTTTTCGGGGCGGTATGGTATGATAATCATAAGTGAGAGTGCAGCAAATGTTTTATTTGCCGGATCCGGATCTGATGGTGGTGAAATATGGCAACGGTCTATTATGATGATTCGCATCAGAAAATTGTAGAGAGCGGTATTCCCGAAATAAAAAAGGTGCTGTTCGGAAATGACATTTCCGAGATCAGATCGGTATTGCTCTGCCTTGATTATTATTTGGATCCATATTATAAAAATACACTTTCCTATGAAAGAGAAATATATGATCTGTTACAGGAGCTGATCATATACAGTCATGATGATGATGTTATCAGTTCATGCTTACAGCTTATAGGAGATCATTGCTGTATCCCACTTCTGATCCTGGAAAAAGGCTTTGATAATATAAAAGATAAATGGAAACCCGATGTCAGATATATCCTTGAACAACCATGAATCCCGATCGATTTTAACAACAGAATACACCCAAAACGGATAACCGTTCTGTTTCAGACGGCTATCCGTTTTTTAATTCCGCATACCTCACTCGGAGCGTTGTATGGTATGCAATGAATAAAATGCAGAATAGCGCTTTTTTGATAACATCAACAAAATCATGTCGGCTGTTTTGTGCGTTCCTACAAAATTTCAAACAAACCCTTTACAAAAACGGTCAGTAGTGGTATATTATAATCAAGTTCAGCGAATATAAATTCAATGAATATAGATTCACCGAAAAAGGAGATGACATAATGACAAGAAAAGAACAGAAAGAAATGCGGCAAAAGCAGATAATGTTCAAGGCACTGGAGCTTTTCGTGACAAAGGGGTACTCAGAAACAAAGATCTCCGATATAGCAGAGGCTCTTGACATCAGTGTCGGACTGCTTTTCCACTACTATGAATCAAAGGAAAAGCTGTATGAAGCGCTGGTTCAGATGGGCGTGGCAGCAACAAAAAAGCCCGAAAGCATCGAATACACAAAACCGCTGGAGTACTTTGAAAAGTTCATAGAAGGACTTTTTGCAGCAGCAGAGGATCAGCCCTGGGTATTTCAGATGTTCGTGCTTATGTCGCAGGCAAGAAGAAGCGGTATCCCCGATGAGATAAGAGATCTGGCACTTTCGGTGGATCAGATAGACTTCTCGGCTGAGATAATCAGAAAGGGTCAGCTTGACGGCAGTATCAGAGAGGGCGACCCGAAAGCGCTTTCATTTGCATTCTGGTGCAGTATACAGGGGATAATGGAACAGCACCTCATCACACCCGAATATCCGCTGCCAAAAGCGGAATGGATAACAGACATACTCAGAAAGTAACAGACAGAAAGGAAGAAAACAATGAAAAAAATAGTGATTATAGGCGGAGGAATCGGAGGACTTTCAGCAGGTATATACGCACTCAAGGCGGGTTATTCAGCGGCGATATACGAGAAAAACCCTTCGGCAGGCGGAGAATGCATGGGCTGGAACAGAAAGGGCTGCCACATCGACAACTGCATACACTGGCTTACAGGCACAGACAGCAGTACATCAGTATGGGACGTATGGCACACAATGGGCGCTCTTGACAAGGATACCCCCTATGCCGATACTGTGAAGTTCTATTCAAGCAGACTTGACGGAAAGGAAGCCACCCTGTGGAAAGACCTTGACAGAACGGAAAAAGAGCTTATCGCAGTTTCTCCCGAAGATGAGGCTGAGATAAAGAAATTCATACAGCACGTCAGATATGCGGAAAGCTGCACTATCCCCGGCGAAAAGCCCATGGACATGATGAAGATAAGCGACTACATAAAAATGGGCAAAAGCATGGCAAATATGCCAAAGGTGATGAAAGAGTACGGCAGTATAGACCTCAACGGACTTGCAGACAGATTCCGCTCTCCCCTGCTCAAAAAGCTGATGACAGACTATCTGCCTGCCAATTACACAGCGTATTCCTTCCTTGTTTCATATGCTACCATGACAAGCGGCAACGGAAACATACCCATAGGCGGCTCGCTTGCAATGACCAACAGGATAATTGAAAAGTTCAAGTCTATGGGCGGTGAACTTCACACATCTGCTCCTGTCAGGAGCATTATTATAGAAAACGGCACAGCTAAGGGCATTGAGCTTGAAAGCGGCGAGAAAGTCATGGCAGACGAAGTCATCTCAGCAGTTGACGCAGGATTTCTTTTCGGCAGACTGCTCGACAAGTCGTATATGCCCAAGGAATTTGCAAGAGCCTATGAAAGCAGCAAGGAATACCCGATCACCAGCGGTTTCCAGACAGCTTTTGCGGCAGATGCTGACATAAGCATCGAGGACACGGTATTTTTCGGCTGTGAGCCTGTAACGATAGGCGACAGGAAGTTTGACAGGATATATGTGAAAAACTACGGCTACGACAAGACCTTTGCGCCCGAGGGCAAAACGGTGCTGCAGATGAACATACCCCAGACAGACGAGGACTTCATCTACTGGAAGAGCCTTACAAAGGAGCAGTACAAAGCCAAAAAGCAGGAGCTTGCCAGTCAGGTCACAGCAAGGCTGATAAAGGAATTTCCCGAGCTTGAAGGCAGGATAGAGCTTCTCGACTGCTGGACCCCCATGACATATGAGCGCTGGTGCAACGCATATCACGGCGCATACATGGCATTTGTGACCACTACAGGCGCAAAGCAGCTCAAAGTCAAGGGTGAGCTGAAAGGACTGAAGAACTTCTACATGGCAGGACAGTGGATAATGAGCCCCGGCGGACTTCCCATTGCGGCTATTTCAGGCAAGTTTGCGGTACAGCGCATACTTAAAAAGGAAAAGAGAGATATAAATATCTGAGCACTGTAAATACTCCGTCAGTTGACTTTTGAGCAAAAGTGATATATAATAAGAACAGACACATATCACACAAACAGGATAAACAAAGTTAATGGAGACACATATGAAAAAGCTCAAAATAGTTGGTGCGGCATTTGCAGCACTGACAATATTCAGTTTCGGCAGTTGCGGCAGTCCTGACGAAGGTGTCGTCAAAGATGCAAAGGTAGAAAAAGTAGGTTCTAAAATCTACTCGGAAGAAGAAATAAACGAAGCTATCGATGCGGTCAAGGATTACTTCGCAGAAAACTTTGACGGCTGCCGTCTTGATAAAATAGCATACGCAGGCGACAAAGCGACAAAACGTGAAAACGAATATCAGCCCGAAAACAGCGAAGCCATCGTTATTACTTCAGATTTTTATGTTTTTCCGAATGGCGGTGACGGTTCTTTGAATACAGACCAGAATTACACTGACTGGAACTGGATATTGGTAAGGACCTCTGACGGAAAATGGGAACATCTGAGTCACGGATATTAAATATCGAAACGCATAATAATACATTGATCTCAAGAGAACTGCTTTTGCGGTTCTCTTTTTTTGCATCCGGTCATTTCCGGGTATGAATACGAAAAAGTTACAGATGTCACAGCATTTAATGACAGATGACATCTTCAAATACAGGCATGGATGTGGTATACTGTTTTCAGAAACAAAAAAATTCGAGGTGACAAAAATGAACAGCACCACAGGTAATATCATAAAATGCATAGCGATAACGGCATCGGCAGCCATATTTATACTGTTCATCATCCATGCAGTTTCAAAAGGAACGATGGGAAAACAGAAAAATTATGACTCCGTAAAAAAGCAGGCTGTAGACTATATAAAAGAAAAATACGGCATCACTGCGGAAGTGAACAGAGTGGACTTCGACGCAAGAGGCGGAACTGCTCCGTTTGAAGGCGGCGTCGTATTGGATACCGCGATGGTCGATATGACGTATGAGGGCAGGGTTTTCAGCGTATATGCAAACACTGCCACAAAGGAAACAGTTGACGATTATCAGAACGAAGAGATCAGCCGGGCACTTGTTGACAGACTGCTTGACGAAATACCCGGAGGAACACTTCTTCAGACTTCATTCAGGGACAGAGATTTTTCCGAGTGGAATTCTTACCCTGACTATATGCTGTCAAAGGACGGTTATTATGACGGGAGCGATCTTGCAGGCGTGCTGAACAGCGCCAATGTCAAGATCATCATGACTTATGTAAACACCGAATTTCACGGCAGCAAGTTCCTTGACGAATTGAAAGCATCGGGGAATACTGCGGGGCTAATATCCTTCGATTCCGAAGAGATAAGACAAAAATGGGTACAGAGTCTTTCCGGAGGGATAATAGATGCAGACTATATCGGCGGTGCTGTACAATTTTATGATTATGAGCCGCACATAACCGACAGATGGATAGTAAGCGGAGAACATGACGGTCATGTAGGCGCATTTCTGCGTGACGGCGGAGATTTTATGTATTACAGCCTTGATCTGGAAGACGGCGAGGAACTATCGGTCTACACAAAGGACCCAACGGTTCCTGCGGGAAATATATCCACAAGAACAGGATACACAACAACTCCGATAACCGACATATACGGTTTCACCACAGAAGACGGAGAACCTTTCTCTATGGTACTGAGGATATACTACCCTCTGGATAAGATCCCCGAAGGAAAAAACATAAGAGCCGTGCTGAACGACAAATATGCAGAAGCAGAAGAAATAGACGGTTATCTTGTATTTCAGATATTCAAAAGACCCGGAAGCGAATTTTACCTTGCAGAGGTCAGGTCGGAAGACAGGATAAAGTAACAAATACCGATGTGCTATTGACTGAACCTCATGAAAGTGGTATAATTGAGATAATAAAAAACGGTACCGTGAGGTGACAGTATGATAGCTCTTGAACAGCTGGGAAAATACAAGGAAAACAACAGGATAGAAGCTAAAGAGGCGCTGGGCGGACTGCCCGTAAGCATCTGGGAGACATACTCTGCCTTTGCAAATACGCTTGGCGGTATAATACTTCTCGGTGTCGAAGAGAAAAAGGATAAGTCACTTCATGCTGTAGACCTTCCCGACCCTATCTATCTTATAGAGGAATTCTGGCGCATAATAAACGATCCTAAAAAGGTAAGCGTGAACATCCTCACGGAAAGC
>CADBTD010000288.1 GCA_902797535.1 uncultured Ruminococcus sp.
ATTTTCTGGCAGCTTTAGACAATATGTCAGGCTATCAGTACGATATTGCTTACCGCAGCGGCAGTGACGGATACTGGCTGATTATGAAAAAACCGGTGTCAGTAGCAGTGATTTTTTCTTTTTATTTCAATCCCGAAGCAGAGAATTTCACTAAGGATATCATCATTTTTATCATTTTATTCCTTGTTTATTTTGCTGCGGTCGCAGCTTTTGTGATACATTATTCAAAGCGGACGGCAAACGAAATGAAAGCCCGTGAGAAACTTCTGCACGGCGAGGAAGAAAAGCGTATGCTGCTGGTATCCGAGATATCTCACGACCTGAAAACACCCCTTGCCAGCGTTCTGGGGTACAGCGAGATGCTTCTTTCAAAGAATGTTGACGGGCAGAAACAGAGAGAATATCTGCAAAGCATATACGATAATTCGGTGCGGTCAAACAATATCCTGCGTTCGCTGTTTATGTATTCAAAGCTCGGAAGTTCCGGTTTTAAGCCGAATACCGAGCGCACAGATATATGCGAATACACAAGACAGATCATTGCCGAATATATCCCGAAATTCGAGGAAAACGGTTTTGGATATGAGCTTTCGGTCCCCGAAAATGAGATATTTGTCAGCATAGACAAAGAGCTTTTCAGAAGAGTCTATGACAATCTTATCGAAAATGCGATGAAATATAATCAGGAAGGCACAAAGATCATATTCGGTGTTGAGCATAAAGACAGTGCGGTTGATATAACGATAGCAGACAACGGTATCGGTATCCCTTCGGAGCATATCGACAGGATATTCCGGCCGTTTTTCAGAGCAGACAGTACTTCTGCAAACCGTGACGGCAGCGGTCTGGGGCTTGCGATAGTCCGCCAGATAATCACACTTCACGGCGGTGAGATCTCATATATTGGAGATGGTGATGGGTGTAAATGGCGCATCACTCTCCCGACAAATGAATAATAAACCCGGGGCAGTATCGTGAAAACGGTGCTGCCTTTAAAATTTAAGGCGGATTTAAGACAGAGATATGACCGATGAAAGAATGCTGTGCTATGATAGTATCAAAAGCTAAGGGAGGTAGTCTTACTATGAAAGCATTAAAGATAATAAACTTCAAAAAAATCGGTACATCGCTATTATCAGCAGCGATGCTGCTTTCTTCCACGCTTGCAATGTCCGTTCATGCGGAAGGGACGGTGTTGGATAACGCAGAGTGGAATAGCTATATTGCTGAGTACATAGACGCTGTTCATACACCGGGTCTGTCACTTGCAGCTGTTGAGGGAGAAAATGTTTCCTATCAGAACTGGGGTTATGACAATATCGCAAAGCATATACCTGCAACAGAACACACACCGTATGAGATAGGCTCTGTCTCAAAGGCATTTACAGCGTTGTCTGTACTTCTGTTGCAGGAAGAAGGAAAACTGTCGATCAGTGACCCCGTATCGGACTATCTGCCGTGGTTCGATGTGAAATGGCAGGGAGAAAGCTGCGACCTGAAAATATGGCAGCTGCTCGATCATACATCCGGTATTCCCGAAGCCCAAATGGATAAACAGATAAAGGTCGGAACAGATGAGAAGCTGAAAGAGGAGACAGCTCGTATTGCAGAGGGGCTCGAACTTGTTTTTGAACCGGGAACGGAATATGAATATTGCAACCTCAACTATGATATACTTGCCTATCTCACCGAAGTAGTTTCAGGAGAACGTTTTGAAGATTATGTGACAAGAGAGATATTCCGGCCCATAGGCATGACCGAAACAGGATATGATATCCCGACCGCACAGGGCTATCAACGCTGCTTCTGGCAGACGATCGAATACGATGCACCACGCTTCAAAGGCAGTCAGGGTGACGGCGGTGTAATAACAACAACAGCGGATATGTCGCTGTGGATAATGGCGCAGCTCGGACAGCTTGAACTTCCCGAAAAGCTCACAAATGCTATCGAGAGATCGCATCATGCAGAGGACGGATCACAGTATATCAATGCAAGTGAAGATGGAGAAGATCATTATTATCTCAACGGTTGGGAGCAGAAGAAGGACGGAAGCTATATGCAGCATTCCGGAGGAAATCCGAACTTTGCATCGATGATCTATATTGACCGGGAGCGAAACATCGGAACTTTTGCTGCTGTGAATATGTTGTCAGACAGTCCGGTCATCGCTGCACGAAGTGCGTATGAGCTTATGAAGGACGGCTCTTTCGAGCGTCGGGAGCATACACTTTCGATGGATTCGATCTCGATGGATTCTATCTCGAGCCCTGTTGCAGTGGGATCACTGCTGATGCTTTCCATTATCGTGATATTCCTGCTGACACAAAAGAAACGGCTTGCGAATGATACGGTGAACATGAAAAAAGAAAAGATCAGGCTGTGTCTCAGACTGGTGATCTTCACACTGCTGCTTGCATTATGTTTAGCAATTCCGTATCTGATCGGAGAAAACTATATGCTTGTTGCAGTATGGATACCATATTCGTTCCTGATCGCACTCCTGATCATTGATCTTGCTCTTTTACTGCTGATCATATCAAGTTGTTTGCGGTATATCCGAAAGAAGAGGTCGATCAATTAAAAGTAATTACCTGAGAAATGTTCCTCTAAAGCTTATTTTTGTAAAAGGAGATAGTGACATCCTCCCCCCGCCTAAAGGCGGGTACTCGTAAAGAAGTTTTTATGATTTGAAGATAAGGTTGCGTAACCTGAGTTCAGGGTCGCTCCCGTTTTTTTCGTATACTGGATTGAAAAGCAGGGCTGATTGTGGTATAATAGGTAATATGATCAATGTGCGAGAATGCTCGCACAAATCGGAATTTGAAGGAGTATCACTATGTGGTTTTTATTAGCGCTTGGTTCGGCAATCTTTGCCGCACTGACATCAA
>CADBTD010000289.1 GCA_902797535.1 uncultured Ruminococcus sp.
AAAAAATCAGACAACAAATCAAATCGTTCGGATATATGTACCTTTTATGGAGGAAGAAGGTGTACTGAATGCGTTTTTTATATTCTCTGATCTTTTTACTGCTTATAGTGACTCTTACGGTGTGTTCCATAATTGCAAAACAAAAAAAGACATCGATAGGAGATGCCGTTGCGCTGCTTGATGCCTCGCTTATCCCTCCTGTCATCGGGAATCTTATTGTCACAATATCGTCAAACGAACTGCTGTCCACAATAGGGTTTTACATATTCTTTTTAGGCATGGACATCGTAATGTTTGCCACTATAAGATTCACAGTCAAGTACTGCGAGGGGACCGGCAGCGGGCAGAAAGTCCCCATACCGGTGTATCTGCTTCTCATAGCAGACGCTGCTCAGCTTCTTCTGAACACGGTGTTCCATCATGCTTTCGTCACCGAGGAACTTACTGTAGATGGCTCGCCTTATTACAGGTTCGTTCCTTACTTCGGGCAGACATTCCACAGGATACTCGACTACAGCATACTTTTTGCTGTATTGCTGGTATTTGCCGTTACGATACGCAATATGCCCCGCATTTACCGTGAGCGCTACACCGTCATCGTTGTTTCAATGGTGCTTGCGGGCGCATGGCAGGGATTCTACATAATCTCACGCACACCTATAGACCGTTCGATGATAGGCCTTGCATTTTTCGGGATAGTCATATTCTATTTTTCCATATGCTACAAGCCTGTGCGTCTGCTTGACCGTATGCTGTCAAAAATAGTATCCGAAATGACCGAGGCGCTGTTTGTTTTTGACCTTAACGGCAAGTGCATATGGGCAAACGACCGCGGCTATGAACTTTGCGGAGTTACGAACAACAAACCCGACAAACTCAGTGAAAAACTTATTGAAATGTTCGGAGACCCGGAAGTGCAGAACGGCGAATCTATCGTTGCACACATCACCGATAAAGGCCGGGAAGTTCACTACTACTCCTTTGAAGAGAACAAGGTCACCGATGAAAAAGACAAGCTGACAGGCATTTATCTTGCAGTGCGTGACATAACAGAAGAAAAAATGCAGATGAAGCGTGACATTTACGATGCCACACATGACAGGCTGACAGGTCTGTACACCCGTGAGTACCTGTACAGCAGCATCATGGAAGTGCTTGAAACTCCCCACACAAATGATCATATAATCATATTCATAGATGTAAAGAACTTCAAGATAGTAAATGATGTCTTCGGAAATGATTTCGGAGATTACGCTCTTATCTGCATATCCAACTGGATAAGAAAGAACATGACCGCCGAATGCCGATACGGCAGACTTGCGGGAGATACATTCGGTGTGTTCATGCCCTCAGAAGGCTTTCACCCGGAGAAAGTTGAGAACGACCTTTCACACTTTGTTGTAAAGCGCGACAATGCCGTATATCAGCTTCTGATACATCTCGGCATATATAAGATAGACAGCTCGGACAACGATGTTTCGGTAATGTTTGACCGTGCGCATCTGTCGCTTTCGACCATAAGCGATGAATACAACACCCACATAGCGTACTATGACAATGAGATACGCTCAAAGGTTATGTGGGCGCAGACTATATCAAACGAACTTGATGACGCGCTCAAAAACGGAGAGATACGCCCGTATCTTCAGCCTATAGCTGATGAAAACGGCAGGATCGTCGGTGCGGAAGCCCTTGCAAGATGGATACACAGCAAACACGGTTTCCTGTCACCTGCGTCGTTCATCCCCATATTTGAGAAAAACGGAATGATCATCGAAGTCGATAAGTTCATGTGGCACAGCGCCTGCAGCATACTCTCGAAATGGGGATCCGAAGGCCGTGACCTGTTCTTATCAGTGAACATATCGCCTAAGGACTTCTACTTCATGGACGTTGCCAGCGAAATAAAGACGCTCGTCAAGGAACACGGCATAGACCCGAAAATGCTCAGGACAGAGATAACCGAAACTGTCATGATGAATGAATCCGACAACCGCATCAAGGTCATGGATTCGCTTCGTGAATCGGGCTTCATCATCGAAATGGACGACTTCGGAAGCGGTTATTCGTCACTCAATATGCTTAAAGACATGAACGTCGACGTACTGAAGATCGATATGAATTTCCTGGGAAAATCAAGCGATAAGAACAAAGCCCGCACCATAGTGAAGAATGTTATAAATCTTTCAAAGGAACTCGGTATCGTGTCGCTTACCGAGGGTGTCGAGACCGAGGAACAGTACCGTATACTTCTTGAAATGGGATGCAAGCTGTTTCAGGGATATTACTTCTCAAAGCCGATACCCGTCGATGATTTTGAGAAACTGCTGGAAAAACAGAACAAAGCATGATAACTTAATGGTATGAGAAGCAAATACACTTCTCATACCATTTTTTGCGCAAAAAGGCTGTGCAGGGAGCTTTCCCCGCACAGCCTTTGCTGTCAAAGACTTTTCAGTTTTTTCTGCAGTTCGATCATATGGTTGCGGCAGGCGGTTATCTCGCCCGTGTATTTATTGAACCACTCAACATCACGCTCATCGGGCTGTTCCTGAAGAAGTATCGCCTGTACCAGCGCCGACTGGGAACGTGAGCGCTTTCGCTCTATCTCCTCGATAGTCTGCATACACATCTTTATTTCTTTTTTCAGTTTGCTTTTTTCGCTCATTTCATTCACCTACTTCTATAGTTAATGTCCCAGCTTATCGACCGACGCTACCACAGCATCCGCTTCCTCATACCCCTTGTCAAGGTCTGAATAGATGTCCTCTATTGCGGTATTAAGGTCTTCTAAGCGTTCAGGCATCTGCTCGGGATATTTAATAAGACAGCTGTAAACTTCATTTATCGTCTTCTGCTGATCTTCAAAATCCTCGATGAGAAAAGCAAAGGAATTTACGCTGCTCATATCGCTTGTAAGGCGCCAGTAGCGCATCTCCTTGTCAGCCTCACCGTCAAGGTATGCCTCTATGTCCTCTGAAACGTGTTTTAAGTTTATCTTGTACTGCGAACGGTAGGTCTCCTGTACCCGCCGCTTTTCATCAAGGTAAAGCCCTATAAAGACAAGCAGAGCTATGAACACGATCACAAGCAGTATATATGCGTTGACCATTCTGCGCTTCATCAGTGCATCCTGACCAAGACGGTCATACTTAGGATCAATCAGCATCTGTTCCGCTGTCTGTTCCTGCTGTTGTTTCTTCTTCCTGCTCATTTATCTCTGTCCCGCCTTCCTCTTCTCCTGTGTAGCCTTCGTCTGCAAGGCGCTGCTTTTCACGCTCTATGGCCTGACGCATCAGTTTTTCCTTCTGCTCGTCACGGGCCTTTACAGCCTCTCTGCCTATCTTCGCTATGCTGCGCACTTCGTAAAGTGATGCGAACATCATGGGTATGATAACAAGCAGCAGAAGCAGCTTTCTCGGGTCTGCAAACGAATTGATCCAGATAAACAGCCGCGCCTTTCCGACATATTTTCCTGCTATATCCTCAGGTGCAACTGTAAGGCTGTCCTCTACAAGGTTCGCATCGCCCTTTGTGACGAATGTTCCGTCGGCGTTCACCGTTTCTATTCGGTGTGTCACAAGGCTTCCCTCGATCTGCTTGTCATGTGAGTAGTAGGCTATTATGTCGCCCTCGCTCAGCGTTGAAGGATCAGTCTTTCTGATGTAGATGTAGTCATCTGTCTGTATTGAAGGTTCCATGCTTCCGGTAGTCACACGAAGCAGGCTGCGTCCGAATATGCTGACTGCCCTGCCCTGTGACGAGCGTACCATTGTGAATACCACCAGCGCAAGCATCAGTACTATAAGGACGGTCACAACAGCATTGAGAACACCTTTTATGCGGCTTTTCAGCGTTTTGTGCTGAGCTTCCGCTTCGATCTTTTCAAGCTCACCCGTTGCTTCAAGTATCGCTTCCTTCTTGCGTTTCTTGTCTTCAAAGTGTCGGCTTATCTTCTCGGGCAGACTTACATGATATTCACGATACAGTCTCTGCATCTCTGCATTGATCTCGGCCTGTTCCTCGGGCGTTCTGTTGGGAGGAGTATAAACAGGCTTCGGCTTGCTCTTCTCCTGCTCACGGCGCTTCTTCTTGAACTTGTAGTCTTCGATAGCACGTCTGAACCGGTAGTTGAAGGTCTGTGCGTACTTTCTGTAGTAGACCTCCATCTCGCTGCGTACCTTCTGCTCTTCCGCCTTTATGCGCTTTTCTTCCTCGATCTCGGCAAGTCTGCGCTTCCAGTCGGGATTGTCGGTGTCTTCGGGTATGATGTCGAATCTCTCTGCCATAACGAATCTTGCGACTCTCGGTACGGCATAGATGGGATTCTTTGAGTATTCCTTGTATATAACAAGAAACGGCTTGCTCTCGAACTTCTGCCTTTCGGCTTTAAGACGCTGAGCACGCTCGGTCTCCATGCGCTCTTTTTCACGCTGCTGCTGTTCCAGCTTCATGCGGGCTGCAACTGCTCTCGGATCTTCGAACTCCTGCTCGGACTGCTCCATAGCTTCCTTTGCCTGTTCGATCTCCTCTTCGGTGACCTCGCTGTAAGCCTGTTCTTCTGCCTGACGGCGCTTCTCCTCGGCATCTTCCTGAGAATCCTCGGTACCGCCAAGCTCGGCGCGTATCTGCTTTTTCTCCTCGGCGATACGCTGACGCTCGGCTTCGGCGCGTTCCTCTTCTTCGCGGCGCTTGCGTTCCTCTTCAGCCTTTATGCGGGCCTCTTCTTCACGCTTACGCTGCTCTTCGAGTCTTGCAAGACGCTCCTGTTCGAGCCTCTCTCTTTCCCGCTCCTCGGCTTCCTGCTCTGCACGTTTCTGTTCGAGCATTTCCTGGAGCTTTCGTTCTTCCTCTTCTTTCTGCCGGCGTATCCTTTCAAGCTCGGCCTGACGTGCTTCCTCGATGCGTTCGAGCTCAAGGCGGCGTTCCTCAGCCTCCTGACGCAGGCGCTCTTCCTCAGCCATCTGATGTTCAAGCTCTGCGATGTACGCCTTTTCTATCTTTACAGCCTCGGTCACCTGCTCGAATACTCCTCGTATATCGGCAGGCATCTTCTTCTCCACGCGGAAATCGCCGTCGGCAGCGATGTATCCTACTGCGGTGTCAGAAATAATGCCGTAGTCTGTAGAAAGCTCATTCTCAAAACGCTTGAGATATTTCGGAGCGTTTGGCTTGAGCTTTTTTGTCTTTAGTTCTTCGGGTGCGCTGTCGTCATCTGCCGTATATGAACGGAACAGCAGGAAATTCAGCGCCACTATCTTATAAAAGTCCTCGATATAGCTCATCTCGGGCTTCATCGCAGTATCTTCGGCGTTTATCTCATAGCCTACCTTGTCGTAAGCAACGATATACTGCCACAGTGTCAGACACGCCTTTAAGTCAACATTTTTCATGATGGCGTTTGTCCTCATGATAGGCGGCCTTACATATGTGTTTCCGAGCTTCTGACAAAGCTCAGAGCCCTTATAGCCTTCGATTATCTTTTTCAGCTTCTCTACTCTCTGCCATACGGTATAGCCGTGATCGTTGTAATTCTCAAGGCTTTCGGTGGACTCTATACGCAGATTTATACGCATACTTCCGCCCTTGCCGTCATCAAGCAGAGTGTCGTATCCAAGTGTGAATACCTGTTCGTCCCTCGACACCTGTGCCAGCTTTTCATATCTTGTGGTGATGAATATGTACAGCCTGTCGATAAGGGTATTTATAAACTTGTTCTCATAGGTCATAAGGCTTTCTTCCTTATGAACGTTGAGTATCTTTGACGGGGTTATCTTGCCCGTCTTTTTGTCATAGCTTTGTATAAGGTCGGTATGCTGTGCAAGGTGCTTTACCGACTCAACGGTTATCTTTCTCGAAAGGGCTATAGGTACTATCTCCTCAACGTCAACTATTGTTCGTGAGGGTGCTCTCAGCACCTTATCTATGTGCTGAAGACCGTTCTCTATAGCCTCGACCCATGATACATCGATGGCTTTTTCCATAAGCCTGCGGTTAAAGGCGAAGGTATTCCTTCCGGAACGAATGAGCTGATCGAACCTGTCGAACAGTTCGTCCTCGCCGAATTGATCCATCGACTCTTTAAATTCCTTATACCATTCGTCATAGCGTCCGCTCACTCGTCATCTCACCTACTTTTTATGCAAGACCGTTGCGCTTTGCGGGCATTGCACCAGAATTATTATTTATGCCTCTCGGGTTTCCTTTGTTTGACTCTCATCGATTCTCTATCCGTTGACAATATCCGCTGCTGTGTCGCCGCATCTTTCCATGACGAGCGCTGTGAGCAGCATGATTATAAAAGTCACCTCATATACGAAAAACACCCTGAACAGCACTGCCGCTCCCGTAAAAAACAGCACCGCAAATATCACCGCATAAGCTATTGAAACGAGCGCCGTTATGCGCTGCCTTCTGTCCTTAGCTGTTGCTGCCGTGATGATAAAGGTCACAAGCGTAAACAGCATAAGTGCAACGGCAAAGTCGTTATGCAGATCGATAGTAACAGGGGTCGGAGCTTCGCTGAAAGTATTGAACGGAAAAAATGCCGTCCCGAATATACAAATCAAAACAGGGATATAAAATGCCTTTTTCAGCTTCGGCATACGGGTCTTTGCCACATAGTATCCCAGTGCGGGCACCATCACAATTGCCGAGATAAAATACACCACAGAAGTCCGGCGGAAAAGTCCCACATATGAAGAAAATGATATCCCGAGATCAAAGCGGTGCACACCCTTTATCCATGCATAAGCGACAGAAGTCACGGCATTGAGCAAAAAAAGTATCCCCGCCATGAAAGGCAGCTTGTTCTTATGTTTTTCCATTGGTTCTCTCCTCAAAAAAATCAGAACAGCTTCTGCAGTCTTTCGAGGTATGCGATAGACTCGTTCATCTTATTCTTGCCGAATACCTTGTTCATGTATGCGACCAGCTCACGGAGCTCTTCACGCAGCATAGCAAGGTTCAGCGACTCGAACTTTCTGAATATCTTGGTGGCAAGAACATAGTCTATACCGTCGAGCTCTTCGCCGCCGCAGGCAACATATACGGGGACGAACAGTCCCATCTGCTTTAAGATACGGTTACCGAAAGCTACACGCAGCTTTTCTATTACCCACAGGTCAAGCTGCTGTATCTTCTTGAGGTTTTCCTGGGATATGGGGTACTTGTCGAATGCCTCCTGGAAAAGCTGCTCCAGGTGGTCGAAGCCCATATTCATAGGCGGTGTATCGGGTGCGTCGAAAGCGATACCCTTTGCGTCGAGGTTTATCGGCTGAGCACGGTCGTACACCTTATCGGAGATAGCATATGTCGAGTCGTCGTTGTTAGCCGTTCCGATATACCAGATATTCTGAGGGATGACTATCTTGCCCTTGTCAAGCTTGACAGGGTCGGTGCTCCATGCGTTAGGCACGATATCGAGAGCCCATTCGTCGGCGTTGGGCATTTCAAGTATCGACAGCATTTCCGCAAAGTAGTACTCGACACGGGCGATGTTCATCTCATCGAGAAGTATCAGGTTTATGTCATTGTTGTAGCTTGAGGAGTATATCCTCTTGAGAACTTCGGTCTCGTTGAAATTCTTGGTGAATTCATTGAAGTAACCGAAAAGCTCGGTACGGTCACGCCACGAAGGCTGTACCGAAGCTATAGTAGTGTCATTCTGAAGGAACTTACCAAAGGAGTACGGCAGTGAGGTCTTACCTGTACCGGATATACCCTGTAGGATAATGAGCTTTGTGGAAGCCATACCCGCTATGAACAGACGTATGGTCTTGGGCTCGTAATACAGGTGCATACGCGAGCAGGCAAAGTTGCGGTATCTGTCGCAGAATTCCTCGAGAGTGATCTCGTTATCGTACTCCGGAGGCGTATAGGTCTTGTAGAAATTGTCCACTTCGATGAGCTTCGAGAAACGGTGGTCTGTAGTGTGTACAACGCCGTCGTCGCCCGCCTGAGGTGCTTCTCCTGCGCCGCCCTCAGCCGATGCACCCTCGCCCGCAGGCATAAATGTACCGTCAGCCATAGAAAGCGCAGCTGCGCCTGCACCGCCCGGCAAGCCCATCTGTGCGACCTTCATCGCCATTATCTCGTCCTTTTCCTTAGTCATTTTAAGCACCTGACGCTGCAGGAGAGCTATCTCCTCCAGCA
>CADBTD010000290.1 GCA_902797535.1 uncultured Ruminococcus sp.
GCTGAAAGCACTACAGATGAAAGTGCAGCAGAAAGCGCTGCTGACAGCGCAGCTGAAGATGCTTCTTCCGCACAGGAAACCGAAGAGTCTTCGGCAGCATCAGATGCAGCCTAAGACTTGACTGAGATCATATTTGACACTTCCGAATTAGTTCGGGAGTGTCATTTTTTGTGCGAAAATCATAATATATAGTATATTTATTGTCATAATACACATATTTTTAATAAAACTATTGCATTTCTATGTGAAATATGGTAAAATATATATAGACATAAATTGTCTATCTTACGGAAAAGAAAGGTGATGCGTTGGTATGAAAGCAACTTTTATAGGCGCTACTCATGAGGTGACGGGAAGCTGTACATATATTGAAGCCTGCGGTAAAAAATTTCTTGTAGATTTCGGTATGGAGCAGGGACTAAATGTATATGAGAATGATCAGATCCCCTGTGCGCCTTCACAGATAGATTTCGTTTTGCTCACACATGCGCATATAGACCACTCAGGATTATTGCCGCTTCTGTGTGCAGGTGGTTTTCAGGGAAAGATACATTGTCAGAAAGCAACAGCAAATCTTTGTTCGATCATGCTGAGAGATTCGGCGCATATTCAGGAGTTTGAATCAGAGTGGCGAAGCCGCAAAGGCAAAAGAAAGGGCGCTAAAGAGGTCACACCATTGTATTCTATGGCAGATGCTGAAACAGCTATAGCTGCACTTTGCCCCCATGAATATGAGGAAAAGGTCGAGCTTGCTGAAGGCATAGCTATGACAATGCGTGATGCGGGACATCTTCTCGGTTCGTCAGGTATTGAATTGTATATCACAGAGGACGGTGAGACCAGAACAATAATTTTCTCCGGTGATATAGGTAACGATAATATACCGCTTATTCGTGACCCGCAATATTTTGAAAAAGCTGATTATGCTGTTATGGAATCAACTTACGGCAACAGATTTCATTCGAAACCGGAAAATTATACAGAGGCGCTTGCAAAGGTGGTTGATGAAACTCTTGCTGCCGGCGGAAATGTTGTTATCCCTTCTTTTGCGGTCGGCAGAACACAGGAACTGCTTTACTATTTCAGACAGATAAAACAAGAAATGCTTGTTACAAGTGTAAAAGACTTTGATGTTTATGTGGATTCTCCGCTTGCTATTGAGGCAACAGCAATATTCAATAAGAACAAAGATTCATGCTATGATGAAGAAACGCTGAGGTATGTAAATGCCGGCGTCAATCCCATTAGCTTTGATGGGCTTAAAATTGCTGTTACAAGCGATGAGTCAAGGATGATAAATTTTGATAAAAAGCCAAAGGTCATTATTTCTGCCAGCGGTATGTGTGAGGCGGGAAGAATAAAACATCATCTTAAACATAATCTTTGGAGAAGAGAATGTCTTATACTGTTTGTCGGATATCAGGCGGTAGGTACTCTCGGCAGAAAGCTTGTTGACGGTGCTCGAAGCGTAAAGCTGTTCGGAGAGGATATCGCTGTAGGTGCAACTATTATGCAGCTGCCCGGAATGAGCGGTCATGCTGACAGAAACGGTCTTGATAAGTGGATAACGGCTATAAGCGGGCTGAAACACGTTATAGTTAATCACGGAGATGCAGATGCATCCGAGGATTATGTAAAACATCTGAGAGATGATTTCGGACTTACGGCTGACAGTCCTTACAGCGGTGCAGTGCTTGACCTGATGACAGGAGAGTTTACAAACGCTGAGCCGAGACCCGCAGAGATAAGGGCAGAGCGAGAGAGCACGCCTTATCTCAGGCTCAAAGCGGCATCTGACAGACTGCAAAGGCTTATAGCAAAATCATCAGGCCTCAGCAATAAAGAGCTTGCTCAGATGACCGATACTCTAAATAATCTTTGCTCAAAATGGGAGCAATAGGAGTTGAACAGAATTCATGAGAATTAAAGAATATAAAGAGATAAATGAATTATTGACAAATGAGGGCGACGCTTATATAAAGCGCTGCTGTGATGAATATGACCAGAAATGCAAGATAATTGCAGAAAAGGTCGCTGCACATCTTAAAGAACATCCAATTATCCTGCTTGCCGGACCGTCGGGTTCGGGCAAGACTACAACGGCTTTGAAAATTGAAGGATATCTTGACAGGATGGGCCTTGAAACGCACACTGTTTCGATGGATAATTATTTTCTGTCAAAGGATCAGGTCAAGATCTTTGATGAAAACAATCAGATAGATTACGAGTCGCCGCACAGGATCGATATTCCTCTTCTGCAGGAGCATATGCACATTCTTGCTGAAGGCGGAACTGTTGATGTACCTGCATTTGATTTTAAAACTCAGCAGCGTATACCCGGAAAACCTCTGACAAGAAAGAAAGGGGAACTCGTTCTGTTTGAGGGGATACATGCGCTTAATCCGGAAGTTACAGGCCCCGAGGATATTTCTACCTGTATTTATGTCAGTGTAAGAACAAGAATAAAGCTTTCAAACGGTAAACTTGTACACCCTGAGCTTATTCGTGCAATGCGCAGAATAATTCGTGACAGAAATTTCAGAGGAAGAAAACCTGCCGAAACACTTGATATGTTCAACAGCGTTCAAAGAGGTGAAAATCTTTATATACAGCCTTACAAGCAGAGAGCACACGTTCAGATCGATACATTTCATGATTTTGAACCATGTGTATATAAGACTTACCTTGATTCGGACTTTGAAGAACTTAAAAAATCGTACAGCGGCTATGAAAAGTTTGAACCGATAGAATGGCTGCTTAATGAGATATTGCCATATGACCCCGAAAAAATGCCGATCGATTCTCTTACAAGGGAATTTATTGGTGGAAGTATCTATGATTACTGATCTGTGGTATTCTTATGACTTACGACTAATGTCATAGCCTTTTAGACGGGGACATTTTAGTCTTTTGATTGATATCAAAAAAGATCCATACGAAAAAAATATATGATCAAAGCCGGTTCATTCGCTGAATGATCGGACATTTACTCCTAATGAAACAAAGCCGCCGTCTGTAACATTGATACAGACGGCGGTGATCTATTTTAAATGCCCCAGGAGGACATTGATAGCCTTATATAGTATCCCTGTTCGGCGTTGCAAACAGGACACTGTTCCGGCGCAGAGGTGCTTTCGAGAATATATCCGCAGTTAAGACATACCCATCTTTCGGTCTCGGCAGAAGCATAAAGTTTTTCACTTAGCATAAGGTCAAGAAATGTCTGAAACCTTTCAGCATGAGAACGCTCAATGGTTGCGATATTCTCAAAGTGATTTGCTATATCACCAAAGCCTTCTTTTCTTGCAGTCTCAGCAAATTCGGGGTAAACCTCCTCAGCTTCGTGTCTTTCATTATTTATAGCTTCTTCAAGCAGCTTACAAATATCCGTGCTTTCGTTTATCGGATAGTCTGCAGAAAACTCGATAGTCTCACCGTTACACTGTTTCAGATAGTTATAGAAGACCTCAGCGTGTTCTTTTTCCTGCATTGCTGTGAAATTAAATAATGCTGCAAGAGAATGATGCTTTTGCTGCGTACAGGTTTGCTTGGCAAAGATATATCTCATATGCGCCTGAGTTTCACCCGCAAAAGATCTCATTAAATTAGTTTTTGTTTTACTTGTACAAAAATCAGTACTCATATAATATCCTCCTTTTAATTTAATATAATTACATTGTTAATGTGCCATTTTCATCTTCGATCAGTATCAGTATTTGCTCTTCTCTGCCTGTTCTTGCATTGAAATAAACAAGAACGTTCTTTCCATCTTCTGATTTACATTTGAATTCATAGCAGTATGCTTCACGACCGCCTTCGGTAGGGATAAGAACTTTTGAACCGGACACACATTTTAGTAACGGTGATATTTTTTTCTGACATTCCTTGATAGAGATAACTTTTTTTGGAAATTGTCTTGTTTGATGATTGGTAAGATATCCTGTGCATTCCATACCAAGTATCTCGCCATTGTCCATCGCTACGGTTACCTTTATAAGGTCCGTATAACAGGTCACGTCATCAATATTATAAGCAAAATTAATGACCAGAGTATTTTGCGTTTTTTCAAAATACGTTACTTTCATATTACTGTATCCATTCTCTTTGAGAAATGCGGTACCCTTGTCCACGCCCTCTTCAATGCTTATTGATTCGGAAGACGGCCTGCGTGATTTCACAAAATATGAAACATATCCACCGCTTTGAGTTACAGCACAAGTCAGACTTCCTTTTCCGTCTGAAAACACCCAGGATGGCATTTTTCCGTTCTGTTCGTAGATCTCGGTCAATTCATATGATGGTATTTCAAGCAGTAAACAAGCTTTTTCCATTGCTTTCTTTCTTGATACAGAGTCTTTTCTTTTAAGCATTTCGGGTTCTTTCTCAAGCAGGTGGTCAGAAAACGGCCCATCATATATCAGGCGTGGGTAAGAAGAAAAGCTCTCTTCGTATTCTGTGAAATCCTCGGTTATATAAGGCACCTTTTCAGTACTATTTTCTGAAACATCATAAATGTTGATCTCATCAGATGCCACAGCCATTTCGATTATTTTGAGCCTTTTGTTCAGATCTTCAGAATACTTTTTCAATAGTTTAAGATCATCATATTTCTCGGGTTTGCTCTCGGTGTTTTTTGCTACATA
>CADBTD010000291.1 GCA_902797535.1 uncultured Ruminococcus sp.
CACATCTCCGTTTTTATCTGAAAGTGTGATATACCCATGATCGTCTGTGTGCGCAATATCATCGTATCTTGTAAGTATGTGGAGCGCCCCGTCGATATAGCCGATGTTTTCAACGGATACACCGTTTGCAGGGGTGCAGATCGGCTGTTCGGAAGGGATAAGAAAACGATACCCCTGAGGATCGGGAAGCTCATCATAGGCAGATCCGCCGCTGATCTCGCTCAAAGCGGTGGTCTTCGGCTCATACGGAATACTGCTCATATCAATGTCCTCAAGCACACAATTTGTTTTTTCCTTGCCCAGCAGTATCTCATGGACCGAGAATGTCACCTTGCCCTTCGGCATTTCACTGCCGTCCATCGTTTCAAGATGCACTACAAAATACGCCGTGTGGGTGTCTGCGTCATATTCCGAGAAACTGCAGTGACCGGTCATATCACCGGGAACATTTATGCTGTAGCTGTCGTAAAGGTCCCATTCGCCGTCGGGGCAGGTGCCTTCGGTGTCGTGCATGGCAAGATACACGCTTGCCTGACTGCCGCTTCGTTCGGCGGATATCACAGTCATCTCGATGCCGCTGTCGGCGCAGGACTTCTGCACAGGCTTGAATGTCTGCGCCGCCGAGGGCGTTATACTGTAAAGTATGTCATACGCAGGTCCTACACCGAAGGCTGTGAGTGTCGGCAGGGGACAGGTTATGAGTGCCGCCGCTGCCGCTGCTGCGGCTATCTTTTTCGCCCAACTGCGGTGTGAGCTCATCTTTATCGGTGTATCAACGTCAAGAAAGCGGTCATCTATCATCCCTACCGCATTCATAAAAGTATCTGCTTTCATATGAAATTCTCCTTTTTCAGTCTTGCATACAGTTTTTTTCGCATACGGAACAGCATGGATTTGACTTTGCTTTCCGAAAAGCCGTGATGTTCCGCTATCTCGGCAACAGACTGCATATACCAGTAGCGCCGTACAAAAACCTTGCGCTCGGTGTCTGATACGCTGTCAAGGAAACGGTCTATCTCATCGGCAAGCGCCTGTTCGGATATCTGCTGTTCCACATCCTCTTCCGACCGAAGCCAGTTCTCCACTTCATCGAATACCACACGCACCTGCGCAGAACCGCGCTTCAGCGCCTTTTCCGAGCGTATGCGCTTGAGGCTGATGTTCCGTGTAAGCCTTCCGAGAAATGTCTTCAGGCACACGGGGATATGCGGCGGTATGCAGTTCCATGCCGCAAGCCATGTGTCATTGACTGCTTCATCGGCGTCTTCGGGAGTATCCAGTATCTGTACTGCTATCGAACGGCAGTATTTTGTGTATTTGCATTCGGTCTGTACCACAGCGTCTTCGTTTCGCTGCAGATACATTTCTATTATCCGTCTGTCTTCCACGTTGTTCCTTCTTTCGTTGGTGTTCAGAAGCTTCTGTAATACTACTACCCGAACACTGCGTATCGGTTGCATATCCCGGGGAATTTCTTTTATGATGCAATGCTCCGCTTTCGGGAGACGCTGTATTGATTATACCATATAACGGCATCAAACTCAACCCGACGCAGCTCGTGTCAGACCGCCCGCATTAAAAAAACGCGATTTTTCGGAAAATTTTTCAAAAAACTCTTGACAAATCATTTGATGTATGATATAATCCATAATGTCATTCGGTTTAAAATAGTGATAATAATAAGAAAGGAGTGTAAAAAATATGATAAAGTCAATGATCAAAGCAAGAAAAAACAATTATTCTGTTTCAGGCTTATCAGCAGCAAAACGCTCCTTACGGGTGAGATATCTCTGACCCTTTTGTGATATAGTGCGTTTATGCCCCTGATCGTCTGATCGGGGGCTTTTTTGCGCCCTGATACAGAAAAATGCATGGAGGAAACATAATTAAGCCGAGCGACAGAAGTTCATGGACAGCTTGGGCTTAAATAAACAGAAGACGGTGAGGATCCGGGGCCTGACACGATATATTACAGCCCCGGAGTCATCGGAACACAATTATAAAGACAAGAGATAAAAAGTAAGGAAAGGAAGTGACCGGAATGAAGTTTTTTGACGTGATGCCCGACAGGGCAGAGGAAGAGCTTCTCAAAAGAGGAGTGCTGACAGAACAGCTTCTCTACTGCGTCAAGGCAGACCTTGACAGCGAGGGACGGTACATCGACGTATATATAACTTTTACTCCCTCGGCGCTGTCGGTGCTGTCGGGCTATGAGGAGTATTCAAGGCTCACAAAGAAAAAGCACCGCCGTGAGCTTGTGGATTTCAGGGTGCAGGATTATGACGAGTACCCTCTTGAGGATATAGAAAAGGTCTATGTTGACCGCTACGCCAACACTGCAAGGTTCATGGTGCAAAAAAAGAACGGCGGGGAATTCTCCGCGGCACGGTTCTCTCTCGGTTTTTCAGACAAGTTCGAGAAATTCTGTGAGCGTGTCAACAAGACCATAAACGGCGAGGAGATAGACGATACCCTGCTTGAGGGCAAAAAGACGCACTGCCCCATATGCGGCGAGCCCTATCCCGACCCCAACAGACCCGTATGTCCAAACTGCGTTGACAGGCGCTCGACTTTTCTTCGCCTGCTGAAGATATTCGGCGAGTTCAAAGGCTCGGTAGCGCTGATACTGCTGACTCTGGTCATAGCGAATCTCACAGCGGTGCTGGGACCTGTTTTCGGCTCAAAAATGCTCTATGACGATGTGCTTTCCGCTGACGGCAGGTACTACGGACAGCTTATGATGCTCGTTATGCTGATGCTGGGCGTGAATATAGCCTCGCTCATCACAAGGGTGGTGTCGGGTCTTATCACGTCGAGAGTCGTGCCTAAGGTGTCTCACAGGCTCAGGACAAGGATATTTACCTCAATGGAACACCTGTCCCTTGATTTTTTCACGGGCAAGCAGACGGCGTCGCTGATGTCAAGGGTAGACCGTGACAGCATGAACATCTACTGGTTTTTCACGGATATAGTGCCCTACGGACTTATGAACACCATAAAGCTTATAGGCATCACGGTGATAATGTTCACACTTTCGCCGCTGCTCTCGCTGGGACTGATAGTTTCAATACTCTTCATAGAGATAGTACAGAGCCGTTTTTACAAGAAACAGCGACTTTTCTACCGCAGGTATGATGTGGCGACACGCTCGGCAAATGCAGTGCTTTCCGATGCTATGAACGGTCAGCGTGTGGTAAAGGCCTTCGCAAACGAAAAGCTCGAAACACAGAGATACATCTCAAAGAACAATACGGCATTCGGTATAAACTACACCATAAACACACGCATAGCCGACACCATACCGCTTATATGGACATTCTACAGGATAATAAGCAAGATGTTCTTTTACATAGGTGCAGTCATGGTAATAAGAGGGCATATTCTTTTCGGTGCGCTGACAGCCCTTGTCTCCTACACCGAAATGGCATACGAGCCTATAAACTTCTTCACATGGATAGGCGACCGCTGGGCAAGGTGCATGGACGCCGCTTCAAGGATGTTCGAGATAACCGACTCTCTGCCCACAGTAAAGGAAGCAGAAAAGCCTGTGCGCATAGACCGCATGACAGGGGATATAGAGTTTAAGAACGTATCCTTTGAGTATGAGGCGGGCAGACCTGTCATCAGGGACGTTAGCCTGAAGATACCCGCAGGAAAGATGTACGGTATAGTAGGCAAGACGGGTGCGGGCAAATCCACCATAATAAACCTTCTTGCAAGGCTTTACGACGTTACGGGCGGCGAGATAACCATATGCGGCGAAAACGTCAGGGATATAGCCTTTGAGGATATGCGCAGGAACATAGGCATAGTATCTCAGGAAACATTCCTGTTCATAGGGTCTGTTGCCGACAACATACGCTACTGTGACCCCGACGCCCCGATGGAAAAGGTCATAGAGGCGGCAAAGGCGGCAAATGCCCATGAATTCATCACAAAGCTGCCCGACGGCTATGACACCAAAGTAGGTGAGGGCGGCGTGTCGCTTTCGGGAGGAGAAAGACAGCGTATCTCAATAGCAAGGGCCATAATACAGAAGCCCGATATACTTATACTTGACGAGGCAACGGCCTCAATGGACACAAGGACCGAAAGAAAGATACAGGACGCCATTGACGACCTGAAAGAAGGCAGGACGATAATATCGATAGCTCACAGGCTCTCAACTCTCCGTGATGCGGATATGCTGTGCGTCATAGAAAACGGCGAGCTCAAAGAAACAGGCACTCACAGCGAGCTGATAGCACAAAAGGGCAGGTATTTTGACCTGTACAGGCTTCAGGCAGACGCTCTCAGGTTCATAAACGAATAAGGAGATGATACACCATGCAGACAGAAACAGAGATATACGAAGCAGACAGGCTGACGCTGCTTGACTGCGACAAAATAAAGCTGTCACGCACAAAAAGCGGATTTCTCTCATTAAACTATGACGGCAGGGAATATCCCAGGATAGATGCCACAAGGCTCATGCCGTTTTACTCAAAGACCACATATATAAGCCTTTGCTATGAAAATGAGGAAAAAGAACTGCGTGAAGCAGGCGTTATAAAGGACATGGCCGACCTTGACAGCGAACAGTACAGAGTGCTTGAGGAGTATCTCAGCTATAAATACTATATGCCCGAGATAACAAAGGTCTATAACATCCGCGACAATATGCAGGGCTCTATATTTGTAAAGACCGACACCACCTCGGGAGAAAAGACCATCTGCGTAAAGGACTGGTATCAGAATTTCCGTATGCTTACCGATGATTACCTTTACGTCTGTGACGCCGAGGGAAACAAATACTTCTGTGAGAATATACACAAGCTGGACAAAAAGAGCCGTTCGGTGCTGGAAATGTTTACATGATATACCAAAGAAAGGATAAGGAAAAAATGACAGAACAGATATTTGACGCTGACCTGAAAAAGGCAGCAGCAGGGAATATACTTGATTCGCTGACCGAATGGTTCGAGGTCGAGGAAAGCAGGAAAAAGTACATCGAGGAAAGTGCGGGACAGGTATTCATCGCGGCTAAGCGTGACGGCAGATATGCGGGGTTTCTTTGTCTGAAAGAAACGGGAAACGCCACCGCCGAAATAGCGGTCATGGGCGTGCTGAAAGAGTACCATCGCAGCGGCATAGGCAGGGCGCTTTTTGAAGCGGCAAAAACTGCGGCAAAGGATGCCGGATACAGCTTTTTACAGGTAAAGACCGTGAAAAAGGGCGTATACGAAGACTATGACAAGACGAACCTTTTCTATATTTCCTGCGGATTCAGGGAATTTGAAGTGATAGACTCTCTGTGGGGCGAGGAAAACCCCTGTCAGATATACGTCATGTATATAGGCGGATAGAAAGAGAAAGTAAAACCGCAATAAGAGAGAAGGTGAGAATATGGATCTGTACATTTCGGATCTGCATCTCGGACATCAGAATGCCCTGAAGTTCGACAACAGACCCTTTGAAAGCCTTGATGAGATGCACCGTACAATAATAGCAAACTGGAACAATGCGGTCTGCGCTGATGACTGTGTGTATATCCTGGGAGATATCACCTGGAACAATACCATAGGGGCAGAGATAATATCTCAGCTAAAGGGGCGGAAGTTTCTCATAAAGGGCAACCATGACAGACCGAACGGGAAACTGAAAAACCTTTTTGAATGGATAAAGGACACCGCAAGCGTAATGGACGGCAACGATCAGGTGATACTTTCGCATTATCCCATGATATGCTGGCAGAGATCGGATCACGGGTCGGTTCATCTGTACGGTCATGTACACGCAGGACGGGATCACCGTTTTGTACTTGCAAACCACAGGGCTATGCTTGAAGCAGGCATAAAGCACGAATGCTATAATGTAGGCTGTATGCTCCCTTACATGGATTTTACGCCGAGGACATTGGCGGAGATAAGGGCGGCAAACGCCGTATGACAGGGCAGACTGCCTTGAATATTATATATACAAAGGAGGTAGACAGCGATGAAGCTGAAAATAAAACTGCCGCCCGACGGACGTGATGTGCATTTTTCACTGCCCTTCGGCTTTACGGCGCAGGGCGAAAAGTGCGACGGCGTTTTTGCGGCAGATGACATCGGTATATACATATACACAGACGGCAGCCTTACGGCAGAGTACCGCCTGACAGATTTTGCCGAGTTCAGATGTCACCGCATGGTGGGAACATCTATGGCTCAGGGCGTGTCGGAAAACGGCGGTGAAACGGCTTTCTGCGGCTTTTCACAGGATATGTTCCTGCGCTTTGCGGAAGTGATGAAGCTGCTTGAGCACTATGTACGCACAGGCGAGCTTATCACCGACACGGGCGAGGACGAACCTGTCTGCCCGAAATGCGGTATGCCCCTTGAGGGCGGAAACGAATGTGTTTTCTGCCGCAGCAAGGGCTCGGTGATGCTGAGGCTGCTGAAAATGATACGCCCCTACAGAAAGTACTTTTTTGCGGCGGTGGTGTTCACCGTGATCTCACAGGCGGTATGGGTGTTCGTGCCCTATCTCGACAGGGTGCTGATAGACCGCTACGTCACCCCGAAGACCGATAATGTACACGGCATAGCGGTGATAGCACTGTCAATGATGACTCTGCTTGCCGCAGCAGGCGTTTCCGACTTCTTCAACATGAAAAACAGCTTTCGTGTGGCGCTGAATCTCGGCAAGGATATCCGCGAGGCGGTCTTTGAGAAGTCGCAGCAGCTTTCCATGAGCTCGGTGTCAAAGCGCACCGCAGGCGAGCTGATAAACCGCATATCCAACGACGCCGCAAAGATCGAGGATTTTGTCACCGCAAACGGCAAAGACATGATAGTCAAGCTGCTCTCTTTTATTATCCTGAGCACTCTGATGTTCCTTATCAACCCGAAGCTGGCACTGCTGACACTTCTGCCCACGCCCTTTGCGCTTATCCTGGTGAAAAAGCTGGAGCATATCATGCACATGAACTACACAAGGGTGTGGAAGACAAGCGTTGCTCACAGCGAAAAGCTCCACGATATACTTCACGGCATACGGGAGGTCAAATCTTTCGGCAGGGAAAAGCAGGAGGAAGAGCGCTACAGCAGGTATTCACTGGCTTTTACAAAGGCCTGTATACGGGGCGAAACAATGTGGTACATGACACAGCCTTTTGCATATTTCATCGTTACCGCAGGAAACTATCTGATGCTGTATTTCGGCGGAAAAATGGTGCTCGGTGAAGCGCTCACACTGGGACAGCTGGTACAGTTCACCACTTACGCTTCGATGCTCTATGACCCGATAAACTGGCTGTTTCAGATGCCCCGCCTGCTTGCAGACGCTTCTGTTTCCGCAGGCAAGGTCTTCGAGATTCTCGATGAACGCTCCGACGTAAGGGACATTCCCGATCCCGTGCGCCTTGAAATAAAAGGTGATATCGAGCTTGATGACGTTTCTTTCGGCTACCGTTCATATGACCCTGTGCTCAAAAACATCACCTGCAATATCAGACAGGGCGAGATGATAGGCATAGTTGGTCATTCGGGTGTGGGAAAATCCACGCTGATAAACCTTATCATGCGCCTTTATGACTGTACGGGCGGAGAGATACGCATAGACGGCGTGCCCATAGGGGATATCGAACAGCACAGTCTGCGCTCGCAGATAGGCGTTGTGCTCCAGGAGTCGTTTCTGTTTGACGGAAGCGTGTACGACAACATCAGCTATGCTAAGCCTCAGGCAGGCTTTGAGGAGATAATCAGGGCGGCAAAGATAGCAAATGCCCACGAATTCATTACAAAACTGCCTGACGGCTACAACACTAAGGTGGGCAACAAGGGCTTTCAGCTTTCGGGCGGCGAGCGTCAGCGGATAGCCATAGCAAGGGCGGTGCTCAATGACCCTCGCATAATAATCCTTGACGAGGCAACAGCGTCACTTGACACGCAGACAGAGAAAATGATACAGCAGTCCCTTGCAAAGCTGACCGAAGGCAGGACGACCATCGCCATAGCCCACAGGCTTTCCACACTGTCAAACGCAGACAGGCTGTTTGTGCTTGACAAGGGCAGGCTTGCGGAAACAGGCACGCACAAGGAGCTTATGGAGAAAAAAGGCGGGTACTACCGCCTTGTAATGGCACAGCGTCAGACAACAAAGATGCGTGCGGCTACCTGACGGCGGTTTATCTGATATATCACGGAAACGAGGTGAAGACTTATGATGATGTTCTTAAAGCTCAGAAGTATCTGACGGCGTGATTCTGATCGATAGTTTCATGCCGTATACGGACACAAGCAGAAAACGAAACTATTATCAAGGAGAATGAATTATGATACTTCAGAACAACATACTTAAAGAATATTTGAAGAACGTTTATTTTATATCGGGCACAGCCTGCGGCGGAAAATCCACTACAGCCGGCGTACTGCATGAAAAGTACGGCGTACCCGTATACCGCATAGACGAACATTTTGACGAACACAGGCTGATGTCCGACCCCGCATTTCAGCCGTCGATGAACCGCAGCTTCAAAGACGCAGACGAGTTTTTCGGGCGCACCGTTGACGAGTATGAGGACTGGCTGATAAAAAACAGCAGGGAACAGCTCGACTTTATCGTGCTTGACCTGATAAGGCTTTCGCATGACAGCAGGATAATATGCGACTGCCTGATAACCCCCGAACAGGCGGCACAGCTCACCGTGCCCGAAAGGGTGGCATTTCTTATCCGTGAGCCTGTGAACCTTGCAGACCAATATGCAGACCGCCCAGACCATCAGGGGTTCAGAAACTGGCTTGAAAGCGCCTCGGACGTATCAAAGGCGAAGGCTGTCTGCAATGAAACGCTTTGCAGGGTAAACCGCCGCACGACAGAGGATATCATCGGCAGCGGATATTTCTTCCTTGAGCGAAAGGGCGACAAGACCCCCGAAGAGGTGGCAGAGCTGGTGGCACAGCATTTCGCATGGTAAGGGTGGAAGCCGTAAGGCAGGGCTCAGACCTCGAACGGAAGCTGCTGGAGTTTGTGGAAAGCTGCTCCTGGACGCAGGTGAAGGACCATATAGCCGACCTGATAAAGAAGCACGCCCTCACGGGGTGGGAGACCTTTTTCGCGGCGGTCTCGGAAGACAGGATAGTGGGTATGGCGTCACTTATGAAGACCGATTACTACCCGCTGCCCGATATATTCCCATATGTGTCCTGCATTTTTGTGACCGAGGACTGCCGTGGTCACCGCATAAGCGGGAAGCTGATAGACTTCGCCAACAGCTATGCAAAAGAGCACGGCTTTGACAGGACATATATCCCCACAGAGCATATCGGCCTGTATGAGCGTTACGGATACCGCTTCGCAGGCGAGATAGTAAATTACGGCGGAGGCGTTGACAGGCTGTATTCAAAGGATATATGATGCACGCTGAAACGGGCAGTAAATAACGATCCCCTTAGGGCATACACACAAAACGTGTGGAACTCTAAGGGGATCTTTTCATTTCGTCAGGTCATTCTGTTTGTGCGCCGTCCGACTGACAGGGGAGCCTGTTATCCTGCAATCCATAAAGCACCTCACGGATATCGCCGCTGATGCATATGCTCTGTTTTGCTATCTCATCAGGCACTCCTGCCTCACCCAGATTCACACAGGCATATACCGCATCGGGGTTTTCGGCGGTCATTTCCCAAAATGGATACTTTATGATGACAGGTGTGTTCATTCCTACACCAAGTTCGAGGAAAAGAACGTGCTGTCCTTCATTTTCATACAAAAATTCGTTATAACGCACCGCCGCATCGTGCCAGCCTTCATCTTCAACAAAAGTGCCGTCAGCACGGAGATTCATGCTCATGGGCTTGCCGCAGACAGGACACTTCGGCACAAGCCCCGACGGGACACGCATATCTTTCTGAGTTTCAAACATCGCCCTGACCGTTTCCTCGTTGTCGTAGGTCTTTTTGTGGCAGGGCACACTGCACTGCCAAAGCCCGTAATCTCCCTGAGTGTAGAACAGTCTGCTCTTGTCAAAGCCTGCCTTCTGAAACTGATGATCGACATTTGTGGTGATGACAAAGTAGTTTTTGTCCTTCACAAGCTCGTACAGCCGCCTGTATGTGCCGTTGTCCACGTCTGTGTAGCGGTTGATGTAGATGTACCGCGACCAGTACGCCCACATTTCCTCGGGTGTCGCAAACGGATAAAATCCCCCCGAATACATATCCCGAAAGCCGTATTTCTTCGCAAAATCCCCGAAATACTTCTGAAAACGCTCTCCCGAATAGGTAAATCCCGCGGCAGTGGAAAGCCCTGCGCCTGCACCGATGACGATAGCGTCAGCAGTTTCTATTTCTTTTTTCAGGCGGTCAGTTTCCGCCGAGTAGTTCCTTGTAGATCTCATGATCGTCCTCCTTGAACACGTTGAAGATCACCTGTATATCGCGGCTTTTCCGAAACTCCCTGACTGTTCGTACAGCGATCTCTGCCGCTTTATCCTGCGGAAAGCCGAACACACCCGTTGATATACAGCAAAAGGCTATTGACTGTACATTATTTTGTACAGCTATATCAAGACAGCTTTTGTA
>CADBTD010000292.1 GCA_902797535.1 uncultured Ruminococcus sp.
CAAGTGAACTGTATCGCTTAGTGAGCCGAGGTCTTGCCTCTGTAGCTCAGTAGGTAGAGCAGGGGACTGAAAATCCCCGTGTCGATGGTTCGATTCCGTCCGGAGGCACTCGCATCAGCAGTACTGATGCAAAATATTATGCGGATTTAGCTCATCTGGTAGAGCGCCACCTTGCCAAGGTGGAGGTAGCGAGTTCGAGCCTCGTAATCCGCTCTTTTTACGGCGTCATAGCCAAGTGGTAAGGCGTGGGACTGCAACTCCCTGATCCCCAGTTCAAATCTGGGTGACGCCTCCAGAAGAGCACTCGTTTCGGGTGCTCTTTTTTTCTGCCCATTTGCATGAAATAGGAAAACCGACAGTAAGAAGCGACTGTCGGTTTTCCGAGGATCATATATAAAAGGGATCAAACTGGAACTCTAAAGATATAAAATAAACTATTTTTACTTCATATATATTATACTTGATTCTCCGCGCGGTGTCAAGTGAATTAATGATTATTAGTCAAAAGTTAACCGAATTTTAGTATTTGCCGGGTAAAAAAACACAGAATGCGAAATTTGGCGCTGTTTGTGAGATTTCTGCTTGCAATTATCCTGCCGTTGTGATATAATAATAGTGTATAATTTCATTTTTGAAAGGAAGTAATTTGAAATGGATTTTAAATTCTCTGAAAAGGTATCGCATTTACAGGCTTCGGCTATCCGTGAGATACTCAAGCACTGTGCTGACCCCACGGTGATATCCTTTGCGGCAGGTTCGCCCGCACCAGAGGCGCTCCCCTCAAAGCAACTCGAGGAGATATCGAAGGAGATACTTGCAGAGGAGCCTTCGGTCGCTCTTCAGTACGGTGTTACCGAGGGATATACGCCTCTTCGTGATGAAGTAAAGAAGATACTTGCCAAGCGCGGAGTTTATGATCCCGAATATGATGATGTCGTAATAACAAGCGGCGCACAGCAGGCTAACGAGCTTTCCGCAAAGGTGCTCTGCAACGAGGGCGATGTGCTTCTTGCTGAGGCACCCAGCTTTATCGGCTCGCTCAACGCTTTCAAGTCATATCATGTTGACCTGCAGGGCGTTACTCTTGAGGACGACGGCATAAACACCGATGAGCTCGAAGAAAAGCTCAAGGCAGGCGGAGTAAAGCTGGTTTATCTCATACCCAATTTCCAGAACCCCACAGGCAAGACCACCTCATGGGAAAAGCGTGTCAAGATATTTGAGCTGTGCAAAAAGTACGGTGCTGTTATACTGGAGGACAATCCCTATGGCGATCTTCGCTTTGCGGGTGAGGACATAAAGAGCATAAAGACCCTTGACACCGATGGAAGCGTTATATACTCGGGCACATTCTCGAAGATACTTGCTCCCGGAATAAGAGTCGGCTATGTATGCGCTCACAAGGACATAATACAGAAGATAGTAGTCTGCAAGCAGGTAGCGGACGTTCATTCGACCATGTGGTCACAGATGCTTGCTTACAGATTCCTGAAAAAGTACGATCTTGACGAGCATCTTGTAAATCTGCGCAAGGTATACAAGCACAAGACAGAGCTTATGCTCAGTGAGATAGAGAAGAACTTCTCATCGAAGATCACATTTACAAGACCTCAGGGCGGACTGTTCATATGGTGTACTCTTCCCGAGGGTGTTACAACTCAGCAGATGCTTGATTTCTGCACTGTTGCTGTAAGAGATCACAAGGTGGCTATCGTTCCGGGCACTGCCTTTGAGATAAATGATACCGATGAGACACGTTCTTTCAGACTGAATTTCTCAACACCTACCGATGAGGCTATCGTTAAGGGCATAGGCATCTTAGGAAAGCTCTCAAAGGAGATGTTCGGCGAATAACAGATGACTGCGCTCATTAAAGACGCTTTGCGTGAGATACCGAGGTCTTTCGGAAGATTCATGTCAATGCTTCTGATAATCCTGGTCGGGTGCGGATTCTTTACCGGACTGCGGGCATCAAGGTCTGATATGATACTTACAGCCCGTGAGTATTTTGAGGAAAGCCGTCTTATGGACCTGAGGCTCAGGTCGGGGATAGGCATACGTTCTGATGAGATATCGGCGGTGCGCTCGGCGGAAAATGTCAAGGGAGCTTATGCGGGATACACAAAAGATCTGTTCTATCACTATGACGATCAGAATATAGTGGTCAAGGCGTTTTCTCTGACCGAAAGCGTGACTGAGGATAGTCCGCACTATCTCAACCGCACTGTACTGCTTGAGGGGCGTATGCCGGAATCATCCGATGAATGTGTTGTAGAGCGCAAGATGTCAAGTCCGGATACTTTCAGGGTGGGTAACAGCATTACACTGATATCTCCCGACGCACCCATGGACGAGGTTCTGGCGCAGGACACATTCAAAATAGTCGGAATTGTCATTTCTCCTGTGTTTATCGGTTTTGAGCGTGACGCATCACTTGTGGGAAACGGTTCGGTAAACAGCAATATTTTCCTTATGGAGTCGGCATTCCGTCTGGACTACTATACCGATATGTATGTAGCGCTTGAGGGCACCGAGGGTATGGACCCTTTTTCCGAGGAGTACCGTAAAGCCTGTGAAAAGCTGGGCGAGCCTGCCATGAACGCATTCGGGCAGAGTTTGCAGAAGCGTTATGACAAGCTGAAAAGTGACGCAGAAAACAAGATAAAAACGGCAGAGGATACGATAGCGCTTACAGAAAAGGTGCTTTCGGCGTCGCCGGAGGAGCTTGAGATGCTGCATCGGCAGGCATCGGCTGCGCTGGACAATGCTAAAGAGACCTACGGTGAGAGCGAATCGATAATAGCAAAAGCGGCTATAGTAAATGCCGAAAAAAAGCTGAGGATGCTTGAAGAGCTGATGGCTGACGAAACGGGCAGCGTAAGGGCGGAGCTTATATCGCAGACAGAGAGCGCACGTTCGGATATCGAAAAGGGGAGGAAGCAGCTCAAAGAAGCGCCCGAGCTTCGGACGCTGTGTGAAACACGCTTTGCGCAGAACGACTATTCTTCCTACCGTGATGATGCTGACAAGATATACAACGTTTCAAAGGCTTTTCCGCTGTTCTTTGTTCTGATAGCGGCGCTTATCTGTGTAAACGCCATGACAAGAATGGTGGAGGAGCAGCGCACGGTCATCGGCGCATACAAAGCGCTTGGCTACGGGTCGGGGATGATAATGCTCAAATACCTTATCTACGGGGCGGCTGCATCTGCGGCGGGAAGCCTTTTAGGTTCGGCATTGGGGCTCAAGGTGATACCCTATATTATAATCAAGACCTACAGGATCATGTACAACATACCCGGAGCGCTCGTGCCTTTCAGGCCCGTATATGCGCTTATGGCGTTTGCGGTGTCGCTGGCGCTGACCTCTGCGGCGGCTGTATTTTCCTGTTACAGCGAACTGAAGGCGCAGCCGTCATTCATCATGCGGCCAAAGCCTCCGAAAAACGGCAAGCGTGTGCTTCTTGAAAAGGTACCTGCCGTATGGTCACGGCTCAGCTTTGTGTCGAAGGTGACGCTCAGGAACCTTCTTCGCTATAAAAAGCGGTTTGTGATGACCGTAGTGGGAGTCGCGGGGTGTATGGCGCTGATAGTCACAGGCTTCGGTCTGAGATATTCGGTGGCATCTATAATAGATATACAATTCGGAGAGATATTCAGATATGATGCCGCGGCAGCGCTGAATACATCGGCGGAACATCCCGAGGAAGCGCTTTCGGACAGCGATATATCGGGGTATATGCCTGCCGTTTCAAAGATAGTCACCTCGGGCAGCAGGGACAGGACTTTTCAGACAACGCTGCTTGCACCGAAGGGCGAGCTTGACGGGTACATACTCACCGAATCAGCAGACGGTGAAAAGCTGTCGCTTTCGGAGGGAGCCGTTATAACAGAAAAGCTGTCAAAGATGAGCGGCATAAAAAAGGGTGATATGATAACCGTTACAGATGCCGAGGGGGCTGTATGGCAGTTTGAGGTCAGCGGCATTATGAGGAATCATGCGCTGAACTATGTTATAGTATCCGAGGAGGAGTTTGTGCGTGTGACTGGGGAAGACCCTGTTTACAGCGTTGCTTTTATTAATACAAAGGACGGGATAGACGAGGATGCCCTTCGCACAAGGCTGATATCAGGCGGCGGAGTGCTCGGTGTTTCGTTTATGGCGGATCAGACAAGAGGTTTTTACTCGCAGGTCAAGAGCCTCAACACCATAGTGATACTGCTGATAGTATGTGCGGCGCTGCTTGCTGTAACGGTACTGTATAATCTTGCGGATATCAACATCACAGAGCGCAGGCGCGAGCTTGCGACGATAAAGGTGCTGGGCTTTTTTGACAATGAAACGGTGGCTTATGTTTGTCGTGAGAATGCGCTATCAACGGCAGTGGGAATACTTCTCGGGCTGGGCGCAGGAAAATTGCTGCATCTGTTCGTAGTGGCAACTGTAGAGGTGGAAGCTGTTATGTTCAACAGACATCTTGTATGGTGGGCATATCTGCTTGGTGCGGCAATGACGGCGCTGTTTTCATTTGCGGTAAACTTCATACTATATTTCAAGCTGAAAAAGATCGACATGGTAGAATCGCTCAAGTCGGTCGAATAAATATAACGGAGGTACAAACTATGGACAACATCAGAGAACTGAGCACAAAAGCTACTGATGCAATAAGCGGCATCAAGGTAAAGTTCGACAATTTCGTTTCGGAGCACGAGGCGTTCGGTATAGCCGTGGTAATGTTCCTGGCAGGCATCATCATAGGTATGCTGATATCACCGAGAAAAAATGTGAGCTTTGGTCCGAACAATACCACTAACAACTACGGTAAAGAAAAAGAGAACGAAGAAGATAAGGAAGCTGCCTGCTGCGGCTGCTGATAAAAACTGATTTTGATTCAGAACGGCAGGTGAACCGAAAGCTGTTCGCCTGTCTGTCTGAGTCAAAAACACGAAAGGAAGTATAATGATATGAAATTAGGAATGGTAGGACTTCCGAATGTAGGAAAGTCAACATTATTCAATGCGCTGACAAATGCGGGAGCTGAAAGTGCGAACTATCCCTTCTGCACGATAGAGCCGAATGTGGGTATAGTAAGCGTTCCCGACACCCGTCTTGAAAAGCTCAAGGAGATGTACGACCCCGAGAAATTCACCCCTGCGACACTTGAATTTGTGGATATAGCAGGACTTGTAAAGGGTGCATCAAAGGGTGAGGGTCTTGGCAACAAGTTCCTTGCAAATATCCGTGAGGTAGACGCTATCGTACACGTTGTAAGATGTTTTGAGAATGACAATATCATACACGTTGACGGCAGCATTGACCCCAAGCGTGACATAGAAACTATTGATCTGGAGCTTATTTTCTCGGATATCGAGCTTATCGAAAGGAAGCTCGACCGTACAAAGAAGGCAATGAAGGGTGACAAGAGCCTTGCTTCTCAGGTGGAATTCTTAGAGCAGCTCAAGGCATTCATGGAGGAGGGCAAGGCTGCCCGTGCATTCGGCATGACCGAGGAACAGCTTGACTGGCTGAAGGAAACTCCGCTTCTGTCGCTGAAGCCCGTTATCTATGCGGCAAATCTTTCGGAGGAGGACTTCACAAACGGCGTGGAGAAAAATCCGAATTTCTGTACAGTTAAAGAGATAGCAGACGCAGAGGGTTCGGCAGTGTTCCCGATATGCGCACAGCTTGAAGCTGAGATAAGCGACATGAGCGACGAGGACAAGGCAATGTTCCTTTCAGACTTAGGCCTTGAGCAGTCGGGTCTTGACAGGATAATCACAGCAGGATATTCGCTTCTCGGACTGATATCATACCTCACCGCCGGAAAGCCCGAGGTCCGTGCATGGACGATAAAGAAGGGCACCAAGGCACCTCAGGCGGCAGGAAAGATACACTCGGATTTTGAGAAAGGATTTATCCGTGCAGAGGTCGTGGCATTTGATGACCTTATGGAATGCGGCTCGATGAATGCTGCCAAGGAAAAGGGTCTTGTTCGTTCTGAGGGCAAGGAGTATGTAATGCAGGACGGCGATATCGTTCTGTTCAGATTCAACGTGTAACTGCACAAAAAAACAGACTGTCTATAAAGGGCTGTGATGCTATGAAGTTTTTTAAGCTTTCTGCATTACCGTGTGCTGTCTGCATTTCGGC
>CADBTD010000293.1 GCA_902797535.1 uncultured Ruminococcus sp.
GCTGTTCAGAGTCCTGTCATCAGCAGCCTTCAGTATTTTATGAAGATCTCTGTTTTTCATATCTGCTCCTCCTTTCGCATTTCGGCTTTCGCACAGTAAAGCCGCTTACTGTGCGGTGTGCCGCTGAGCATGAACTGCGGCTTTGATGAAAGTGGGTCATGACTGCTTTCATATATTACATTCTCATCGGGGAAGCAAACTGTCACACAAAACTGGAAAATAAATATATTGTTTACAGAATGTTCATCAAAATAGTTGCAAAGAAAACGTTTTCAGGTCGATTTTTCTTTAAAAACACCATAATGTATATATGCAGCGTTGATATTTTGACTTTTTTAACAAAAAATAGGCGACGGGTATTGACAAAGTGATAATACTGTGATATAATATACATAATTCGATACTATACTATAATTAGGGATATAGTTAAAGTATAGAATGAGAAAAGAATTTTTGGAGGACATAATATGAAGAAGATCGCAGCAAGTCTTGCAGCGCTCGCTATGGTATTCGGCTTAGCCGGAGCTGCAGGCACAGGATTAGTAAACTTTGATACTGCTGTTGTTGCAAGTGCAGCAGCAAGCAACGCTGACGGCTTTACTTTTTCAGGCCGCACAATGCAGAATAACTATCTCAGATTAGTTATTGCTTCTGATGGAAGGTATTCTCTTTACAAGGTTGACGGAGGAAGAACATATAACCTCTTCTATTCCGGAACCTCCTTCCAGACAATTTCACTTGACGGAGTCAGAAGCAAGATAGTAGGCAGCAACGTTAATGTTGCATTTGATTCAGCAGATGAATCTGCAACAATGACTTATGTTACCAATAATATCACCATTACTGAGAAGTTCAGTTTTGATGTAAACTACAATACCGGTAACAGAGACATCATGAAGGTAACAACTACTGTGACCAATGGCGATACCGCAGCACACAACGTTGGTCTCAGAATGATGTTCGATACTCAGTGCAATAATAATGACGAAGCTCCTTTCAAGATCCCCGGAATCGGTGATGTTACAACTGAAAGAGAATTTACAAGAGGCAGCATTCCGACTTCCTATCAGGCAGTTGACAGCCTCACCAATCCTAATGTAGTTCTTACAGGTACTTTTGATACCACAGCAGATGGTCCTGACGTTGTTCAGTTCATCAGCTGGAGAAAGTCAAGTAATTCTATCTGGGATGCAGCTGTAACCCCCGGAAGATCAATCGGTGACAGTTCTGTAACACAGAGATGGGATGAAAAGGCTCTTGCTCCCGGTCAGTCAAGAGTATATACTACCAATGCAGGTCTCGGCGAGGCTACACAGCAGGCTAACAGCTCTATCAGTCTGGTAGCTACTGCTCCTGCTTATACTCCGTTTGACCAGAACTTAGCAAGATTTGCTAACTTCGACGTAACAGGTACTCTTCTTAACATTAGTCAAACTGATTTAAATAATGCATATGTAAGGATCGAGCTCCCTGATTGCATGTCACTTGTTGAGCTTCCTGAAGATGACAGCAGTTCCGAGGCTGACAGCTCTTCACAGGCTGAAGAGACAACTTCTTCACAGGCTGAAGAGACCACTTCTTCTCAGGCAGCAGAAGAGACAACTTCTTCCGAGGCAGCAGAAGAGACTACTTCTTCTCAGGCAGCAGAAGAGACCACTTCTTCTCAGGCAGCAGAAGAGACCACTTCTTCCGCAGCAGCAGAGGAGACTACTTCTTCCGCAGCAGCAGAAGAGACAACTTCTTCCGAGGCAGCAGAAGAGACTACTTCTTCTGAGGCAACAGAGGAGACTGCTTCTTCCGAAGCAGCAGAGGAGACCGTTTCTTCTCAGGCAGCAGATTCTTCATCTAATAGTGAATGGCAGGATGAGACAAGCCACGCAAATGCAGAAGTAACTACCGGTTCTGATACCACCTCTTCCGAGGCTGAACAGCCTACAGCAATTCCTGATACTCCTTCTCAGAAGAATGCAGCTGTTGTTGCTCCTCAGGGCACACTGACAGGTGCATGGACTGTAGCAGTATCACAGTCTGCTATGGCAGGTCAGACATACCAGATCAAGATCTATGCAGGTGCTGACGGCGTTGAACAGCTCATTGCTGTAAAGAATGTTCGTCTTGGCGAGCCTCCCGTAGTTTCTATTCCCGATTCTTCGTCTGTTGCTGATTCTTCCAGTCAGGCAGCTTCCAGTGCAGCAGCTTCCAGCGCAGCAGCAACTGCAACTACTTCCAGCGCTGCAGCAGCAGCTACTGACAATAACCCGAAGACCGGTTCTACCGCTCTGTTCGGTGCAGCATTCCTCCTTGCAGCAGGTGCTATCGTAGTATCCCGCAAGAAGTAATTTGCAAAGTTTGAAATAACAAGTAAATAAATTACCTCCGATACCCGTTGAAAGGTATCGGAGGTTTTTTACTGTTTACTGTTACTGCCTGTATTCGTTGATGACTCTGATGATCACATCATAGAGTTTTTCAACACTGTAGCTTCCGATTATCGGCTCAAGGTGCGAGCCGCCTATTCCTGAATCATCTGTCAGAAAAACATATGTGCCGCCTGTTTCTATAGCCAGCGCTCTTGCAAAAAGCTCTGTGTTTCTGTCAGTGTTAGAGGATACTACGGGAACAAGGCGTATGCCTTTTTCAGAGGCGGTTTTTACAGCTGTTTTCAGCATTTCCTCTTTGTTGTCGTGGGGAGGTGCGTCGAATATCAGGAATGCCAGTTTCACACTGTCTTCGCTCCATTCGCCATTTGTAAGACAGCCGTCAAGGGCTTCTGCAACAGCCTCGGGCATATCTCCGCCGCCTGCCGCATATTCGTTGTTGAGTTTTCTCTGTACATCTGCTATATCGGTTGTGAACGGGTTTAGCCTTGTAACATAATCGTCGCCCTCATCACGGTAGAAGTTCACGGAATATTTTACATTCTCTGTACCAACTGCTTCTGTTATTGCCGTAAACTCGTTCTGTAAAAACAGCATTTCGTCACCCATAGATCCTGTAGTATCAACTATGAACATAATTTCTGTATTAGTGTAAAGACTTCCGCTGCCATTGAAGGTCACTGTCATTTCACGACTTGCGTCTGCCGAAGCAGGCGTCTGTTCATCTACAGGTACTGCGCCCTCTATAGGATAGCTTTCGGATGCTCCGCCGCTTTCGACTTCTATAGCTGCGGCATCTCTTCCGAATAGGTAAGCAACGCCATTTTTATTCGTCACAGCGCTCCAGAGAACGCTTCCGTCAGCGCTTTTCAGTCGTACATCAGCGTTAACAACAGCTTCGCCTGCTTCGTTGTTAACGGTTACTGCTGTTCTCACTGTAGGGTCAAGTCCGAAAGGAAATGCAATACTTCCAGAGCTTACAAGGTTTTCAAGAAAACCCCAGTTGTCATTGTCCTTCCATTCTCCTGCGGTAAGCTGTCCTGCCTCGGGAGCCGGGGCTATATCGTCAGTGGCCGTGACATCCGGTGATGGTTCGACGGGATCAGCAACCTCTCTGCCTGTGTCGCGGGGTTCATCAGCTGAACCCGCAGCTGTATCGGCAGCAGCTTCTGTTTCTGCGGCGAACATTGCTTCGCCGTCAGCCTCAGCGCCAAAGGTCTTTTCTGATTTGGCTTTCGCCTTCTTTTCGGCAGGCGCAGTTTCAGATGTGCCGTTTGTCTTTCCTTTGGGTCCTGTTTCGGCTTTTGCGCTGCTGTCAGTGTTTCCGCAGGCTGTCATTCCTGCTGTGAATATAATAGCTGCTGCAGCACCGAGTATTCTCTTTTTCATCATAGTGTATCCCTCCTGTATTATCTTACCCTGTCAGGCTGTTCCTGACTTCTTATACCTATAGACGGAATACGAACGTAAAATATTACACATAAAAATCTCCCCCGCTTTTTGAAGGCAGGGGAGATGTCTGTTATTCTGTTATAAGTTCACGGACCTGTACCTTTTTTATCTTTGCTGATACCAGGTATGAGAAGATGAAAAAGCTTACGCTAAGCACCAGTGCAGGTGAAATAAATGTCAGAACCGAGTATTGTACGTTGAAATTTGTAAGTCCGACAGCACTGAGTATATAGTTCATCATTTTTTCTGAGCACAGTATACTCAGTATACTGCCAAGCACCGCTCCTGTTACCGCCACAAATGTAAATCTCAGAGCAAATTGCAGACGCAGTTCATTCACTGTAAATCCCATTGCCTTGAAAATACCTATATCTGTGCGTTCGCGGGTAAATGATCTTGTGCAGGTCATAACTACTATTACAGATGCAAAAATCAGTATTATGGCATACATTGTTGCAGTTGTGCAATCCATCAGTATAGTGGTTATCTTCTTGAACATCTTTATTGACTGAGGTTCATTATATATGCTGATATCCGCTTTGTCTGAGTATTTATCTTTGAGCATATCAAGTATCTTTTCTGTGTCGGCATCGCTGTTTGTCATTACCATAGCGTTATTTACGTCGTGATATCCCATTTTTTCCATGCCTTCCCGTGTCAGCATAGAAACTATTCCGAAATCATATATCGACTGAAAATATCCTGTGATGACAAATTTTTCTGTCTTTCCCTGATATGATACCTCTATGGTGTCTCCTATTGTTTTCCCTGTGTCCCTTGAAACAGCCTTGGTTATGGCTATCTCGTTGTCAAACTGCGGCTGAGTACCTTCCATAAGGTCGAAGTTGTCCTCGCTGTTGACGAAGCTGTGTACGTTCATCAGTTCACCGCATACCACCATTCTGTGTGATGAGTTCGCATAAAGTGAAGCGCTGCTGTCTATTTCCTTTATGTCCTTTTCAGCCTGTTCAGCTGCCGACATATCAAAGCCGCCTTTGTTGAGTATGTTTATGCTTCCGCCTGTTTTACCGAACAGCTTATCAGGGTCAAGGTTGCTTGTCAGCAGAAGTATGCTTACAAGAAAGAGCATAAGCAGCGAAACTATAAGCATTATTCCGATGTAGCTTTTTCTGCGTGCGTTTAAATGTCTTAACGCAAGTGTAAGTGAAAGGTGTTTCTGTTTGATAGCGGTATTGAGCCTGCTGTCGAAATACACCTCGCTTTTGCCGCCTGATATTGCCCTTACGGGAGATATCCTTGCAGCCTTTGATGTGGCAATAAATATAAATAAGGTGCATATGACCATTATAGCAAGGCTTACAGCGGCGCATTTCAGGAATGAAACGCTTGTATCAGTCAGCAATCCTGTTATGTTCATCCAAAGTTTTATGAGTATGCTGTCTACAGGGATAGAAACAGCCGTTCCAAGCAGTGCCCCTGCCGTCAGCGCAAGGATGTACTGAACAAGATAAACAAGTCTTATCTTTCCCGAGGTGAATCCCTGGGATTTGAGTATACCGAGATTTACCTGGTCCATTTCAACTGATGAGGTTATGCTGTTGTACATGGTGATGAGAATTACAGTCAGAAGAAGCAGTGTGAATACAAGCATTCCCTTTGTGCCTGCGCCGGAGTATAATTTGAAGTGGTCCTTTATGGCTTCGGTTATGCTTGCCCAGTTTGCCGAGTTTATAAGGTCGCTTTCCTCGTTGACCGCACGTTTCAGTGCAGCAGGATCGATACCGCCTTTTCCTTTTATGTAGATCATGTCTTCCTGCATAAGAAGCCTTGTCGGATCAGTAATGTGGTCGGTTTTGCTGTTCCTTATCCTGTCAAAGTCATCTTCCGATATCACACAGTAGTTGTCGCCATTTGTTGCCGAACCGTATACAGGGTCTTCATAATAACCCTTTACGATGAATGTTTCATCGCCGTCTGTGGTTTTCAGAGTTATTTCAGAGCCGATCTCAAACAGCTTTGTGGTCCTGAGCTTGAAGGGAAGCAGTATACCGCCGTTTTCAAGACTGTTATCATCTTTAAAGCCGTTGTATTTATCGTTGAATATCCTTACACTGCTGTCATGGCGGGTAAGGACGATCTTGGTTTCTTCTTCATTACCGTCGATTTTTGGTTTGGCAAAATAAAAAAGTGCAGGCACTATCCTGTAGCGTTCAACATTATCGCTTTTTTCAAGGCATTCGAGCATTTCGTCTGACAGAACATCATCATATATATGCACTGTAAGATCACCGATATCTGCACGCTCTATATTGTTATCAAGGGCACGTTCAAGGTTATCGTCATTGCTGACTGTTCCCGTAAAGGAAAATGTCAGTATCGCCATGAGTATGATTATCCCTTTGAAGGCGCCTTTGCCGTGTTTGATGTTGGTCAGTGCGAGTTTAAAGATAGCTTTCATACTGTCACCTCACCACTCCATTGATGTAAGCCAGGCATCTACCTGTTTTTCACGGCTTTTTTCCTGTTCATGGTCATACGGTTCAAGGCTGAGGTCACCTATTATCTTGCCGTCATCAATGTATATCAGCCTTGATGCCCTGAGTGCCGCCCTTGCATCGTGAGTTACCATTAGTATGCTCTGACCGTTCTTGTTGAGTTCCGTCAGCAGATCAAGGACCTCGGTGGTGTTTTTTCTGTTGAGTGCTCCTGTAGGCTCATCTGCAAATATTAGTTTGGGTCTGTTGATCATTGCTCTTGCTATTGCACATCTTTGCTGTTCGCCGCCGGAACACTGTGATGGCAGTTGTTTTTTTATGTGGGATATTCCCATTCTTTCAAACAGTTCGTCTGCACGTTTTTCGGTATCCGAGCTGCTTGCTGAACTGTTGAGATATCCGGGGACGGTAACATTCTCAAACATACTCAGGTCGCTTACAAGGTGCATCTGCTGAAAAATAAATCCGAAATCTCCATGCCTTAACTTTGCAAGCTGTTTTTCGCTTGCCTTAGCTATATCTGTGCCTTCGTACATTATTTCGCCGGAGGTCGCTCTGTCCATTCCGCTGAGTGCATAGAGCATCGTGGATTTTCCCGAGCCCGAAGCACCCATTATAACGGTAAAATCACCCTCATACAGCTCTATATCAAGTCCGCTGAGAATATGTATCTGTCCGCCGTTGTGTGCAAAACTTTTGCATACGCCTTTTGCAGAGATAAGTGCTTTTTTCATACAAATCATTCCTTTCGCCAGTGTCGTTTTCTTATCATGTATATATGATAACACACTAACTATTAAGAAACACTTAAGAGTAAAAACTTCTTTTATAATAATATCATATCCTGACAGATATTGCAACAAAAAAAACAGGCTGATGCGGTATCAGCCTGTTTGTGATGCGCTTTTAAGCTCAGAGTGCAGCCAGTGACTGCTCTATCTTTTCCAGCTTTTCCTGTGCCTTTGCGAGCTTTTCGCGCTGTGCAGCGATAAGCTGCTCGGGTGCTTTGGCAAGGAAGCCTTCGTTTGACAGCTTTGAGGAAAGGAAATCTACGTCCTTCTGTGCCTTCTGCTTTTCCTTTTCAAGGCGGGCACGTTCCTTTTCGGTGTCGATTATGTCAGAAAGCGGGATGAATATTCTTGCAGCGTCGGTAACAACGGTAACTGCATCTTCTATCTCAGCCTTGGCGGATATCTCAACTTCGCTGGCGGAAGCAAGTCTTTCAAAGAATACCTTGCCCTGTTCGAATACTCCGGGTTCAGCTGTTTCGATGTAAAGCTTTGCCTTTACGCTGGGAACAACATTCATTTCGCTGCGTATATTTCTTACGCCCTTGATGGCAGCTATTACCTTTCCGAAGTCCTCTTCTTCCTTTGCAAAGCTGAGCTTTTCGTCAAAGGTAGGATAGCTTTCCAGCATAAGTATGCTTGCACCGTCGGTAAGTGTCTGCCATATCTCCTCGGTTATGAAAGGCATAAACGGGTGGAGGAGTTTGAGCATTCCCTTGAGTACCCAAACAAGCACTGTCTGAGCAGACTCGGCTGTCTCACCGCCTACGGCTATTCTCGGCTTTGTAAGCTCGATATACCAGTCGCAGTATACATCCCATATGAAGTCATAAAGCTTTGCAACAGCTACGCCAAGCTCAAATGAGGTGAGGTTTGTGTCTATCTCCTTGCAGAGCGTATTGAACTTAGATACTATCCACTTATCTTCAACAGTCATATTTGCGGGCAGGCTGTCAGCTTTGAAGCCCTCGGGAAGGTTCATCATAACAAAGCGTGCAGCGTTCCAGAGCTTGTTGGCAAAGTTTCTTGATGCAAGTACCTTGCTGTCCATGTAGCGCATATCATTTCCGGGAGCGTTGCCTGTAGCGAGCATGAATCTGAGAGCATCTGCGCCGTACTTTGATATGACCTCAAGCGGGTCGATGCCGTTGCCTAAGGACTTGGACATCTTTCTGCCCTGTTCATCGCGTACAAGACCGTGTATAAGTACAGTATCGAAGGGTTTTTCCTTCATGTATTCCATACCCGCAACTATCATTCTCGATACCCAGAAGGTTATGATATCGTAGCCTGTTACGAGGGTGTTTGTGGGATAGAAGTAGTCAAGCTCTTCGGTATTGTCGGGCCAGCCGAGAGTTGAGAAGGGCCACAGTGCCGAACTGAACCAGGTATCCAGTGTATCGGGGTCCTGGCGCATAGGCTTGCCGCACTTGGGGCAAACAGCGCTGTTTTCCTTAGTGACTGTCATTTCGCCGCAGTCATCGCAGTAGAATGCGGGTATGCGGTGACCCCACCACAGCTGACGGGATATGCACCAGTCACGGATATCGTTCATCCAGTTGAAGTAATTCTTTGAGAAGCGGTCGGGCACGAACTTGATATCGCCGTCTTCAACTGCCTTGATAGCGGGCTTTGCGAGCTCTTCCATCTTAACGAACCACTGGAGCGATACACGCGGCTCAACGGTGGTGCCGCAGCGGTAGCAGGTACCTACGTTATGCGAGTGATCCTCGATCTTTACAAGGAAGCCGCCCTTTTCGAGGTCTTCTACTATCTTCTTTCTTGCCTCGTATCTGTCCATCCCAGCATAGTCGGGATAATCGTCAACTATCTTTGCGTCATCGGTCATTACGTTTATAACGGGCAGGTCGTGACGGCGTCCTACCTCGAAGTCGTTGGGGTCATGGGCAGGGGTTATCTTAACCACGCCGGTACCGAATTCCATATCAACATAGCTGTCGGCAACTACGGGTATCTCTCTGCCTACGAGGGGCAGGATAACGTTCTTGCCTACGATGTCCTTATATCTTTCGTCCTTGGGGTTTACCGCAACGGCGGTATCACCGAGAAGTGTCTCGGGACGTGTGGTAGCAAGCTCAACATAGCCTGAGCCGTCTGCCAGAGGATATCTCAGGTGCCAGAAGCTGCCTGCCTGGTCTTCATAGTCGACCTCGGCGTTGGATATGGAGGTAAGGCAGTGGGGACACCAGTTGATTATACGCTCACCGCGGTAGATAAGACCCTTTTCGTAGTAGTTTACGAATACTTCCTTTACAGCCTTTGAGCAGCCCTCATCCAGAGTGAAGCGCTCACGCTCCCAGTCGCAGGACGAGCCGAGCTTTTTGAGCTGTTCAACTATGCGGCCGCCGTACTGATTCTTCCAGTCCCATGCGCGCTCGAGGAACTTTTCTCTGCCCAGGTCGTCCTTGGTAAGACCCTCTTTGCGCATAGACTCAACTATCTTTGCCTCGGTAGCTATAGAAGCATGGTCCGTACCCGGAAGCCACAGGGTGCAGTAGCCGCTCATTCTCTTCCAGCGGATAAGTATATCCTGAAGGGTCTCATCGAGAGCATGACCCATGTGCAGCTGACCCGTTATGTTCGGGGGCGGTATAACTATGGTATAGGGTATCTTCTTGCGGTCTATCTCCGCATGGAAGCAGCGCTTGTCTACCCACATTTTATATATTCTGTCCTCAAAATCCGAGGGTGCATAGAGCTTTTCGAGTTCTCTTTTCACTTTTATTTACTTCCTTTCACTATATGTTGCAGTTTACATTTTAAAATATCCGATCGCAGTCTGCCGACCGTATCAGACTCGTGTATCCTCCATCAGAAAAAAACGTAAAGTATCCATAGTTTTTCACTCCATAAACTGCATATATACATTAATTATCTCACAAAAGCATTTTGTTGTCAAGGGGTAATTTATTAATAATACAAAAAATGGGCGGAATATCCGCCCACATAGCTTTCATCAGTTCTTTTTGCCGAGATGCGCAAGGTCAAATTCGACCCAGTTAGATGATTCGGGTTCAAGTATTACCGAACCTACCGAAGTTGCAAGTTCCACAAGTCTTATCGCAGAGGGAACTTCATTGGGATAAGTCAGTTTTGCGGTGCGTTTGTCAAGGTAGCACATAGCAGAAACTCTTGCGTCGCTGCCTGTGAAAATGAATTTCTTTATGTTTACGCTTTTGTCGAAGTGTCTGTTTCCGTTCTCATCGGTCCTTGGAAGTTCGCCTATAACATAAACAAAGTTCTTTTTCAGCATATCATAAAGTACAGCCGAGTTCATTTCACCGACTGCACGTTTTCTCAGCAGTTCATAACCCTGTATGAGTTCTTTTATCCCTTCAAGATCGGTCCTTGATACTGCCTCACGCGTTGAGGTATAGCCGTACAGAAATACAGAACGGCAGTCGGGCTTTGCCAGCACCTCGTTAAGTATCGTGCCGAATCTCATCATTTTTGCGGATATGCTTGCGCCTTTTTTATGCTGAAGATCTTTGAGGACTTCAGCGCAGGACTTTCCGCTGAAGCAGATATAAACACCGTGATCGATGTAATGATCCTGTGAAGATTCATTCTTTATTATCACGGAGACGTTTTTATCGAATTTGCTGTAGAACTTAGGGTCGTCAGCGCTGATTGTAGACTTGTAATCGGAATCGGGCAGATTTTTGTCAGACATAGATGGTCTGTCGCCCATTATTGCGTCGAAAAGTCCCATATTTACCACCTTAATAAACAAAACAAGTGACCGTTAATTCATTGGTCCAGTTATAACTATTATAATATAACTCCTCCTAAAAGTCAATATAATTATCAAAATTTTACTTTTTGCCATTTACATTAACAAATTATACCGAAATATTTTTTTGTTTAGGTATTGCATAATGGGGGCTTATATGATATAATATCTGTGTATTCGCTGAGAAAGGTGATTTTTCGGCGGCTGACAGTGTAATGTTAGTCCCCGTCAGCGGGATAAAAATATATTGGAGGTATCGTCAAATGCGGCAGAATGGTCATGAATATGTGCTGATAATCGACTTCGGCGGTCAGTACAATCAGCTTATCGCAAGGCGTGTCAGAGAATGCAACGTTTACTGTGAGGTCAGGTCATACAAAAGCCTTACTCTTGATGAGATAAAGGAACTTCATCCCGAAGGCATAATCTTTACGGGAGGACCTCAGAGCGTTTACGGTGAGGGCGCACCCTCTATTGACAGGGAAGTGTTCGAGCTGGGGATACCTGTTCTCGGAATATGCTATGGTTCACAGCTTATGGCTCATGTTCTTGGCGGCAAGGTACAGACCTGCACCACATCCGAGTACGGCAAGACCGAGACTTTATACGATACCGACTGTGTTCTTTTCGGAGAAACCGGCGATAAGGCTGTTTCGTGGATGAGCCACACCGATTATATCGCACAGATACCGGAAGGCTTCAAGATAACTGCACATACAGCAAACTGTCCTGTTGCGGCTATGGCTTGTCCCGAAAAGAAGCTCTATGCGGTGCAGTTCCACCCCGAAGTCAATCACACCGAAAAGGGTCTTTCCATGCTTGACAGCTTCCTTAAAAAGGTCTGCGGCTGCAAGGGTGACTGGACAATGGAAAGCTATGCTGAAACAGCCATCCGTGACATTCGTGAAAAGGTAGGCAGCGGCAAGGTGCTGCTGGCTCTTTCGGGCGGCGTTGACAGTTCTGTACTGGCTGCACTTCTCTCCAAGGCTATCGGAAATCAGCTTACAGCAATATTCGTTGACCACGGATTTATGAGAAAGAACGAAGGCGATGAGGTAGAAGCTGCTTTTGCGGACTGGGATATAAATTTTGTAAGAGTAAATGCAAAGGACAGGTTCATGGCACGTCTGAATGGTGTCAGTGATCCCGAGACCAAGCGCAAGACAATAGGCGAAGAGTTTATCCGTGTATTCGAGGCAGAAGCCAAGAAGATAGGCGCAGTTGATTTTCTTGCACAGGGCACTATCTACCCCGACGTCATCGAATCGGGTTCGGGCGATGCCGCAGTAATAAAGAGCCATCACAACGTAGGCGGTCTGCCCGACTATGTTGATTTCAAGGACATAATCGAGCCTCTCAGAATGCTCTTTAAGGATGAGACCAGAAAGCTGGGACAGGAACTCGGTCTTTCGGAAACTCTGGTATGGCGTCAGCCCTTCCCGGGTCCCGGACTTGCAATACGCATCATGGGCGAGATAACCGACGAAAAGCTCACTATACTCCAGGACGCAGACTGGATCTTCCGCGAGGAGATAGCCAAGGCAGGTCTTGACCGAAAGATAGGCCAGTACTTTGCAGTCCTCACCGACAACCGTTCTGTAGGCGTAATGGGCGACTTCCGCACATATGATTACACGCTTGCGCTTCGCGCAGTCACCACCACCGACTTCATGACCGCCGATTTTGCGCGTATCCCCTATGAAGTACTCGAGGTATGCTCCGCCCGCATCGTCAACGAGGTAAAGAACATCAACCGTGTTGTTTATGATGTTACTACTAAACCGCCTGCTACGATAGAGTGGGAATAATAAACGTCCCGAAAAACAGGGCGTAAACACGCCAAAAGCCGTTATCAAACCGTTATCATGGCAACGTTTTGGCAACATTTCTTGCCGTGCAAAGCTAAGGCGATTATCGGCAACAGTAATAAGATTTCTGTCTGAAAAGATAAGAGCTATCTGATTCAATTTACGAATCGGATAGCTCTTTTTGTTATATGTTGTATATTCCGCACTGCTTTGCTTCTGCACTTGAATATCGAAAATCAAGTTCTGCTGTACCGAAGGAAATGCTATATTTCCCATCAGGATTTTGTTGAATGGTAATATCATCAATATAATGTTCTTGATAGGTTGCAATGTCTAACCAATGAAGCTCTACACCATTAAACACAAATTCATAGTAAACAGCATTGATTTTCTGACCTGACAGCATCACATTATCCCTTTCATGAACAATGGTGATTGTAAGTTTATCTTGATAATACTGAACCTTTTCAATTCGGTCATCTCCCCAGCAAAGGAA
>CADBTD010000294.1 GCA_902797535.1 uncultured Ruminococcus sp.
CCTTCTCACGTCACAGGACACAGACGGCGAATTCAGCTATCACCTTGTGCGCATAGCACCGAACAAAAGCATAGGCACTCATACCCACGAGACACAGACCGAAACTCATGAGGTCATCTGCGGAAGCGGTCTCTGCATCAACGAGGGTCTTGAGATACCATATTCCTGCGGCACTGTGACCATACTCAAAAAAGCCACGCCTCATTCGGTGACAGCGGGTGATGAGGGTCTGTACCTGTTTGCAAAGTTTATACCGCCGTTATGCTGACAAAAAAGCCTTCCGAAACGTTCAAACGCGCCGGAAGGCTTTTTTTCTTTTCCTTTTTACTTTTCCATACTTTGTGCAGTTTATGCACCCTTTTTGAGAGAATCCTCTATCTCCTGCGCTCTTATCAGCGCTGTGTCAATGTGTTCACAGAAATTCTCACGGCCTACCGTTTCGATAAGTCCTGCCTTGTCCATAGCATGGAAAGGCTGTTCGTTAACGTGCGAGAATACCACATTTACACTGTGCTTTGTACACCGCTTTACCACTTCCTCCAGCGAAGCCACGCCCGATGCGTCTATCGCAGGAACGTTTCTCATTCTTATCACAAGTACATCGATATCCTTATCATCAAGCATATACTTGAATTTCTCAGCCGCCGCAAAAAACATGGGTCCGTTTATCTCGTATACTCTTGTGTTCTCGGGTATGCGCTTGAGAAGTATATTGTCTGGGTCGGTGTCCTCGTCGTCAACATCTATCCATGCGTGTGCTTCGGTAACGTCAGCCATTCTCTTCATGAACAGGAGTGAAGCCATTACCATGCCTACGCCTATCGCTACAACAAGGTCAAATACCACGGTAAGCACTATTGTTACAACAAGCACTGCGATGTCGCTCTTTGGTGCAGTCCTGAACATATCTCTTATGTTCTTCCAGCCGCACATATTGTATGCCACTATAAACAGTATAGCCGCGATAGTTGGCATGGGTATCAGCGATGCGTAGGGCATCAGCAGAAGCAGTATAGCCAGCAGCACCACCGAATGTACCATTCCCGATATCGGTGTCCTGCCGCCGTTTTTCACGTTTGCGGCTGTTCTTGCTATAGCACCCGTCGCAGGTATTCCTCCGAAAAGCGCCGAACCCACATTTGCCAGTCCCTGCGCTACAAGCTCCATATTTGAACGGTGCTTTGAACCTATCATGCCGTCAGCCACAACACATGAAAGCAGAGACTCAACCGCCGCAAGAAGTGCTATCGTGAAAGCATTCGGCAGCATAGCCTTTACCCTTGCGAATGTCACGGAAGGCAGCGTAAGCTTAGGTGCCGCCGACGATATTGTGTAAAGGTCGCCTATGGTGTTTACCTTCATCCCGCTCAGCATTACTATCGCCGAACAAAGTATTACCGCAATAAGCGACGCAGGTATCTTTTCCAGCTTTTTCGGCCACAGTATGAGCACCGCCAGAGATATCAGCCCTATTATGAGCGCCTGTACATTAAGGCTTCCCATGCACTTTACTATCTCCGCCACTTTTTCAGTGGTCTCAATGGGTGCGTGCTTGAATGTCAGTCCGAGAAAGTCCTTGACCTGACCTATCACTATGGTCACGGCTATACCGAATGTGAATCCCGCAGTTATCGTGCCGGGAATGTATTTTATCAGCTTTCCGAAACGGCAGATACCCATTATCACCATGATGATGCCCGCCATTATCGTCGATATCACCAGGCCGTCCATGCCCTCTTTTGCAACTATGCCTGCAACTATCGTTGCAAATGCCGCCGTAGGACCGGCTATCTGAACTCTGCTCCCGCCAAAGAACGCAACTATGAATCCCGCAACTATCGCAGTGTAAAGACCCTGCTCCGGACCTACGCCCGATGCAAGCGCCAGCGCTATCGAAAGCGGCAGAGCGATTATCGCAACTATCACGCCTGCCGTTATATCCTTGACAAGCTGCTGCCCCGAATAATTCTTCATCACCGAAAACAGCTTCGGCTTCAGCTTTTCTTCGGTAGGTTTCTTGACCTGTACTTCCATATTCCCTTCATCTCCCATAAAAAATACAATAAAACGACGTTTAAAATTATACTACTATAACAGCACATTTTCAATGTATATTTTATTACAGAGATATTTTCGTATACTTGAATATTTTTCACACCGCATATTATAAAATTTGTGGCGATAATTGCTTATTCCTGCGTTTTTTCGTCACAAATAATATAAAAAAGCAAGCCCGAAAGAGGCGGTATCGTCTGCTTTCGGACTCGTATATTCGTTCATATAATGTCCTGTGTGCCGTATTTCTCAAAGTGTCTTACAGCCTCGGAGTCAAGCTTCTGTATTGTCAGCAGAAACTTAGGTTCGGACACGGTATATGCTTTTGTAAGACGTATGATGACCCATTTGAATTCACCGCAAGTGAACTTTAATCTGAATGGCTGTGCAATAAAGTTCTGTGTACTTTCGGTCATGCGCCGCTCGGGGCTGTCGGTCATAAAGCGTATATAGCGCTCACGGTCTTCGGGGTGTATGTACCTTTCAGCGACGTACCTTATTCCCTCGCTGAGTCTGTACTCACCCGTGATGTGATTCATTCCGAAGCTCGAATATATCCTATGGGCATAATCACTTTCGGGATACAGCATCATAACGAATTCATATGTGGAATACAGCGTCTGACTGTATTTCTGTATATCGTCGGAACGGTCATCGGAATTCTTCGGGTCGTAGATGTATATCATCGCAGCCATCATAGCACGCTCTCCCGACCTTGCAATACACCTGACCTTAAAGGTGAAATAGCCCTCGTTCATAACATTGTCAATGGTGCGTATCTCATCGGTCTTTGAAGCGCTGTCGATAAAGTCGAAAAATGTCTGATGATAGGGTCTTTCCTTATCGTTAATGGCAAGTTCGAGATCATTTTCCGAGGTGATCCCCACTTTAAGAAGATCACGCCTGTACGCACTGTTGATGTACTTGAACACAGCTGTCCTGCCGTCATATTCGATCAGCGCAAGCGGGGCGCTGTTCATGAACATATAGGACTTCTCGTCCGCGTCGGTATGATCCGAGGCACCGAATTCAAGCAGCGGATCAGAGCTTAAAAAGTTGATCTGCCCTACCTTTTCCCAGTAGCAGCCCTCTTCGGGCTTTTCGATGCTTTGCCTGCCCGAGGTGATGAAGCGATAGAACTGTTCCTCATTGATGGGCATGGAATAGTAATACCCCTGAAGCATCTCACAGCCGATATCACGCAGAAACTGCACCTGTTCAGGTGTTTCAACGCCCTCTGCGAGGGTGTGTATGCCTATCACCTTTGCCATATTAACTACCGAGGCAAGTATGCTTTTTGAGCGCACACCAACGTCGCTTAAAAAACGCATATCTATTTTCAGCACGTCAAACTGATAATCCTTCAGCACATTGAGAGATGAGTAGCCGCTGCCGAAATCATCCATATAGATATTGAAGCCCGCGTCATGAAAGCTGTCAAACAGCCGTCTGAAATAGATCGTATTATCAAGCATAACGCTTTCGGTTATCTCGATATGCAGTGCATTCGGAGGCACATTGCGCTTTTTGAGCAGCTTGGTTATCTCACCGAGCATATCCACCTCGTTGAAATCGAGCCTTGACAGATTTATCGAGAATGGCACTATGGGTGCGCCCTTTTCCTTGAGCATATGGTAGGTATCGCATATACTGTCAAGTATAGCCAGGTCGAGCTTATGTATCAGACGGTGCTTTTCAAGTATACCGACAAAATAGAAAGGCGAAAGAATGCCCTCTGCCGGGTCTTCCCACCTGGCAAGTGCCTCGGCACCGCATACCTTTCCCGTAAGGGTGCGCATTATCGGCTGAAAAAACGCCTTGATCTTTTTTGTTCTTAAAGCCTCGTCAAAATTATTTATGATATACTGTTCATCTATCAAACTGCCCACCTCGTTTTCAACGGAAAGTTCTATACTGTATTTTACCATATATTAACAACAAAGTCAACATTATTTTCACATTTTGTATACTTTTTGTGCAAAGCATTCAAACATTTCCTTCAAAAAAAGCCGCAAAGCGTCATGCTCTGCGGCTTTACTGTCATTTCATGTCGGGGTGCTCTCCCGACCAGCCTGCTTCGGGTATGCAGGAAAGATACGATATCTCATCCTCCGAAAGCTCAAACCCGAAAATGTCAAGGTTCTCTCTCATCCTTTCGGGCGACGAAGCCTTAGGTATCACAGGTATCCCCCTCTGCACAAGATACCCTAAAAGCAGCTGCGCATTGGTAACACCGTGCCTTTTTGCTGCCTCGGTGACTCTGCTGTCCGAAAGCACCCGCCCCCGTCCGAGAGGGCTCCACGCCTGGGGAAGTATCTTCTGCTCCCTCAGATAATTCAGCGTGTACTCCTGCATATACCCCACATGAAGCTCAAGCTGGTCGAGCATCGGCTTTACCCTTGCTTCATCAAGCAGCGGCCTTATGTGGTGCGGCAGAAAATTCGACAGTCCTATTGCCTTTATCTGCCCGTCAAGATATAGCTCCTCCATGGCTTTCCAGCCGCCGAGAAG
>CADBTD010000295.1 GCA_902797535.1 uncultured Ruminococcus sp.
CTATATAGACATCACCTACAGCTACACGAAAAACGGCATAATAGACATCACAGCCGTACAGACCGAAACAGGCAGAGCGCTTACAAGACAGGAGCTTGATATACCCGAGGATATGAGCTGGACAAGGCTTTCGCCCGAAGAGTATTTCAGCTCGCGCCGCCGCACTGTTGAAGCAAGGGGTGCACTGTATCTTGCGCTTGACGTTTCGGGAAGCATGGCGCTTTCGGTGACCGATGACAACAGACACGCCTACAGCGACAGAAAAAACGCTTTGATGGTGGCGCAGTCCGCTATGAAGAACTTTATACGTCAGTTCGACCTTGAAAGGATAAAAATAGGCGTTATAGCCTTTTCCGACAAGGTGAAGATATGCTGCGAGGCTACAACGGACAGAAGTAAGATAATCAAGGCTATCGATGATATGAAGGTAGGCATGACCGGGATCGGCAACGACAGCGAACCGCTTACCGAGATATACCGTCTGCTGGAGGAATACAAGGACGATCCGTTCAGGTATGCAGTGGTGCTTACCGACGGCGCATGGAGATCACTCGCCTGTCAGACAGCCCTCATAATGAAACAGAAATATCAGAACAACGGGTGCGATATTATCGGTCTGGGCTTCGGCAAGGCTGATGAAAGATTTCTGCGTGAGGTGTCTACACGCTCCGAGCTTGCGTCGGTGGACAGTGTGGAAGTGCTTGATGAAAGACTCGGCAGCATCGCCCGTGTAATAAACGACAGAACGCTCGAATAAATAAAGAGCATAAATATAATTCGGCTGACCGCTAAGGTCTTAGAAGGAGTAAAAACATGGCAGAAGAAAGAATACCTCTTCGTGAGGAACTTGAAGAGAAGAACACCTGGAAGCTCGAAGACATCTACCCCACAGATGAAGACTGGGAAAAGGACTTTGAGAAGTTTTCGGCACTTCCCGAAAAAGTGACCGCATATAAAGGCAGACTGTCGGAAAGCGCAGACACGCTGCTGGGCTTTATGAAGCTGGGCGACGATATCGCAGTGCTTGCGGACAGTCTTGGCAACTATGCACAGCGCAGAAGCGATGAGGACACCCGCAACACAAAGTATCAGGCTATGACAGCAAGACTGATGAACGCCTACGTGGCGCTCAACTCCGCAGGCAGCTTTGAAACGCCAGAGCTTATTGCGATAGAGGACGACAGGCTCGAAGGCTTTTTCAAGGAGTGCCCCGAGCTTGAGACATACCGCCGTCCCCTTGAAACGGTGCGCAGAAGAAAGGCTCATGTGCTTTCTGACGCTGAGGAAAGACTTCTTGCCCTTGCGGGAGATATGGGCAATGCACCTGAAAATATTTTCTCCATGTTCTCTGATGCAGACCTTAAATTCCCCGACGCACTCGACAAGGACGGCAAGGCACATCAGGTAACTCACGGAAGCTATATCCCTCTCGTACAGTCGGCTGACAGGGTCCTCAGAAAAAATGCCTTTGAGTCGATGTACCACACCTACGACAGCTTCAAGAACACCTGCGCATCAACTCTTTCGGCTCAGGTAAAGGCGCTTGCTTTCTATTCGCAGGCAAGGCACTACGGCTCGGCTCTCGAATCCGCACTTGACGCAAACGAGATACCCACCGAAGTTTACCGCAACCTTATCGAAGCAGTACATGAGAATATGCAGTATATGTATGACTATGCGGCACTGCGCAAGGAGCTCATGGGACTTGATGAGCTTCATATGTATGACCTGTACACACCGATAATCTCGGACTTTGATATGAAGATAACCTTTGAAGAGGCTAAGGACACCGTGCTGAAAGCGCTCTCTGTAATGGGTGACGAGTATATAAGCATACTGAAAAAGGGCTTTGACGAGCGCTGGATAGACGTGTATGAGAACGTGGGCAAGACAAGCGGCGCATATTCCGCTGGCGCAAGAGTGCACCCCTATGTGCTTCTCAATCACAAGGACACACTGAACTGTATGTTCACTCTCGCACATGAGATGGGTCATGCGATACACAGCTACTACTCAAACAAGTATCAGCCCGTGTGCACCAGCGACTATAAGATCTTCGTGGCCGAGGTAGCTTCGACCTGCAACGAAGCGCTTCTTATGCAGTACCTGCTGAAGCACACCGACGACAAGCGTGAGAAGGCATACCTCATAAACTACTTCCTCGAACAATTCCGCACTACTCTTTACAGACAGACCATGTTTGCGGAATTCGAGCTGAAAATAAATGAGATGTACGCAAACGGCGAAGCACTCACCGCTGAAAGCCTCAACGCACTTTACCGTTCGCTCAACGAGCTGTACTTCGGCGACGGCGTTGTCATAGACAGCGAGATAGACCTTGAATGGGCACGCATACCCCACTTCTACTATGATTTCTATGTATATCAGTATGCAACAGGCTACAGTGCGGCTATAGCGCTTTCACAGAGGATTCTCCGTGAGGGCGAGCCTGCGGTGAAGGACTATATCGGCAACTTCCTCAAGGGCGGCTGCTCTGCTGACCCGATATCCCTTCTCAGAGGCGCAGGGGTTGATATGGCATCGCCTCAGCCTGTCCGTGACGCACTTTCTCTGTTCGGAGATCTTATCGGACAGATGCGCGATCTTATGAAATGATCCGAAAACACAGACGCGCAGGCGGATAAAGCCTGCGTGACTCTTGTTTTTTTAATTATCTTTATTTTTTTATTCTGAATCACAGAGATTGAAAGTTTTTTCTTTCATATCGGGGGAAATAACATGACAGGACAAAGATACAGCGAACTTCTCGGCGTATCTCAGAACGAGGCCTGCAGAGCGGTATTCGATGAATACAGCGCATACGTCTATACCATAGTGTACAGCCGCGCATCTGCCGCTTCTAAGGAGGACATAGAAGAATGTGTCAGCGACATTTTCGCAGACGTATTTTTCAGCTATGACCCGAATGCAGACCGTTCTTCTGATATGCGTGCCTTTATCGGCACCGTAGCCAAGCGAAAAGCTACCGATCTATACCGATCAAACAGTCTTCACTCGGGACGCACTGCATACATAGAACCTGAGGATCTTGACCTTATACCGTCAGACCACGATACAGAGGCCGAAACTCAGCAGACAGCACTGGCGGCACTGCTCACCGAAAAAATACAGGAACTCGGAGAACCTGATACAACGATAGTTATACAGAAATATTTCTACGACAGAAGTTCGGGCGAGATAGCAGAAAACCTGTCAATGAAACCGTCAGCTGTAAGAATGAGACTTCAGCGTGCGATAAAGCGGCTCGGGAAACTGCTTGAAGGCACGGGAGTCACATTGTGAACAAAGGAGAAGCAGATATGAACGACAAGAAATTACAGGATATACTGAGGGCGGCAGATGACAAAACTCTGCTTGACCTTTCACGTTCTGCTCCTCTGAGCGATGAGGAAAAAGACCGTATCTTCTCCGAAAGCATGAAAAAATTCCGTGAGAAACAGCAAAGCAGCAATTCACCTATCATAATGTCCCGCGGCGCAGAAAAAGACAAGCCCGTACCCGAAACCGAAGTCTCGCAGATCAAAACAGGCGTTTCAAAAACTATCATCTCAGCAGCGGCGGCACTTCTGCTGGTCGCAGGTCTGACAGGTGTGTTCTTTATGCAGAACAATAAAATAGACACCACCCCCGACACCGCTTCCTCACCGACTTCTTCTGTTTCATCTTCATCACAGGATGACTCCCACGAAGCCGAAAAATCGGAAAGCGATCCGAACACGGCAGTTTCTCTTCCCAATGAGATCATCCCCGATGTTTCTGCCCCCGTGACCGATATCTCATCACAGAATGAGAGTGTGACAGGACAGACCACTACAAAAGTAACAACTGCCGTACCTTCATCATCAGAGGTACCCGACACCCAGACTACTGTATCCGTATCGGGCAGTTCCTCGTCACAGTCTGACAGCAGCTATGCCGATGACACCCCCGAAGCATATGGATTTGAAACCGAGACCTTAAGTTACAGTGTGCTCAATGGCATAGATCAATTTAACGAAGACGACCGTATTTTAAAGGGCGAGTACGCAGATCTTAATGACGGGTATGACAGCAGCTTTGAACCCACACAGGATGAGAACGAGATCGTGTATTATCGTATACCCGATGAGTACCGTCAATATTATGATAATTTTGAAATAAGCGTATGGCAGGGTCCGTTTACCGAACGCTTTATAACCGACTACGCATTTGATACCATTCAAAGCTGCTATGTTGAACACGAAGGCTC
>CADBTD010000296.1 GCA_902797535.1 uncultured Ruminococcus sp.
AAGGCGCTTTTCGATATCGACGCAGACCTTTCCGAGCAGCTTCCCTCTCACGGCGACCGCCAGCCTAACCTTGAGATAATCGTCACCGACATGATACACCGCATAGGCGTGCCCGCCCACATCAAGGGCTACCACTATCTGCGTGAAGCGATAATCCTTTCAGTAGGCGACAAAGAAATGCTCGAAAGCGTGACAAAGCTCCTCTACCCTGCTGTTGCAAAGCATTTCTCCACCACTCCCTCTCGTGTGGAAAGAGCCATCCGCCATGCCATAGAGATAGCATGGGACAGAGGCGATCTTGACATACTCAACAGCTTTTTCGGCTACACCATCTCCACAGGCAAAGGCAAACCCACCAACAGCGAGTTCATAGCCCTGATAACCGACCGCATCTGCCTTAAATACAAAGCTGCGCTTACCCCTGCCATATGATAATATAAAACCGCACCGTGATGTATGCCCATCACGGTGCGGTCCTGCATTTACCGTATTCTGTTATTATGGCCCCAACTATCAGCTTTCATACACGATAAACGGTATCTTCACTTCGTCGGGAGTAAGGCTTCCGTGCATGGATACCCAGTTCTCATCTGTAGGATAGATCGAAAGGTCGCCTGCGGCTATTGCTATGTAGTTTCCCAGCATTGACCTGAAGCTTTCATGCTCTGTGCCTGTGCCGAAAAGCTTCATCTCATACGCCTTTTCCATAGGCATGAGAACGAATCTGTCACCGAAAAGGCTGTTGAACTTCTCCTCAAACTCCTGCTCTCTTCCCTCTTTCACAAAGAGATTCAGCACTCTCGGTTCAAGCGAAGGCGCCCTTACCAGACAGTCGCTAAGCTCGGGATAGTCCTTTATGTACACGTTCTCGTTGTTCATATGACCGTGGTCTGCGGTGATTATAAGCAGGGTATCTTCAAGACCCTCCGCCATGTCCGCTATATACTTCTCCATATACGCAAGAAGCTCTTTTGCCTCAGCTGAACCTCTGCCGCACTTGTGAAGCGTTGAATCGGGTTCATTCCAGTAGGCATAGATGTATTTTCTGTCGGGCTGTGCGCAAAGCTCCTTTATCCTGCCGCATACCTTCTCAAAAGAATCGGGATAGGGCTCGGCAAAGGGATAGCTCTCATAGGCCTTGCCGCCTGCGCGGTTTATGCGCGATACCACGCTCTCATAGGGTGCCGTTTCATTCGCCACCGACTTTTCGGCGGCGGGTATGTCCGTGCCCTGTATCGTATTGAGAAACACCGTAACGTTCTTATCCACCGAGGGATAGTAGCAGTCCCAGCCGAGCCAGCTGTGCTCACAGGGCTGAAGCCCGGATATCGCCGTAGTCGTAGCCGCTACAGTGGTAGCAAGGAACACCGTGTCTATGCTTTCAGCAAAGTGCCTGCGGAAAAAGCCGTCCTCTTCAAGGGATTCCTCAAGCACCGCCGTACCCATTCCGTCAAGCAGGAAAAGCACCACGTTCCTGTGTCCGTGAGCAAGATACTTATCCATCAGCGGAAGAGTATCCCCCACCGTTTCGGCGCCGAAGTATCTCAGCACCGAATTGGGTATATTCGCAAGACAATTGCTGTAATCGGGTATCACGAGCCTTTCATCAAATATCATTTGTGTCTCCTCGTCTGTATATCAGTCCTTGTTTTTCTCCTGCGCCCTTGCCTTTTCGAGCTTTTCACAGTGATGACGCAGTCTGCGCAGGCCGTAGTTTTCCTTTATCTGTGTAGTTCCTCTCTCTATCGCAAGAGCATTGTCGGGAACATCCTTTGTTATTGTCGAGCCTGCTGCTGTGTATGCACCGTTTCCGACCTTAACGGGAGCGACAAGGTTAGTGTTGCAGCCTATAAATGCGTTATCGCCTATTGTGGTGCGGAACTTCTTTTCGCCGTTGTAGTTTACAGTAACAACGCCGCAGCCGAAGTTTACATTTGCACCCACATCCGAATCGCCCACATATGTAAGATGCGCCACTGCGGTGTACTCGCCGACAGTTGAATTCTTTACCTCGACAAAGTCGCCTATCTTCACACCGCGCATTATATGGCTGTCAGGTCTGAGCTGTACGAAAGGTCCTATCTTTGCATTGTCTTCAACTACCGACTCATATGCCTGAACATAGTTGAGGTCAACGCCGTTTCCTATGGTGCAGTTTTCTATGATACAGCCTGTGCGTATGTGGCAGCCGCTTCCTATGACGGTCTTTCCGCGAAGCTCAACGTTTGCGCCTATCACGGTGCCGCAGCCTATCTTGACGTCCTTGCCGATGATGACGCCGTCGGTGCATACAAACTCCACACCGTTGTCAAGGTGTCTGCCTATCACGTCAAAGCGAGCTATGTTGTTGAGTTCAAGCAAAGCACGGCGGTCATTTGCACCGAGCACCACATCGGGGTTCTCCGAAGCGTATGCGTCCGCCTTTCTGCCCTTAGCCATAAGCAGCTCTATGCAGTCGGTAAGGTAATACTCACCCTGTGCGTTGTTGTTCTTTATCTCGCCCAGAACCTCGATAAGGTCTGCTGTCCTGAACCAGTAGCAGCCCGAATTAACTTCATCTATCCCGAGCTGTTCGGGAGTACAGTCCTTGTGCTCGACTATGGCTTCAAGGCCGCTTTCGCTGCGGATTATCCTGCCGTAGCCCTTAGGGTCGGCGATATGTGCGGTGACAACGGTTACAGCACTTCCGCCCGAGATATGCTGTTCAAGAGCGCCGTTTATCGTTGCCGCATCGATAAAAGGTGCGTCGCCGTTGAGAACAAGGGTATTTCCGTCCTTGTTTTCGGAAAGGAACGCCTTTGCCTGCATGACCGCATGACCTGTGCCGAGCTGTTCAGCCTGAAGCACCGAGGTCACGTCAGCCTTGTTCTCACGCTTTTCAAGGTATTCTTCGAGCATCTCTGCCTTATAGCCCTTGATAACGCATACCTTTTCAAGGCCTGCGTCCTCACAGGCGTCAAGCACCCAGCCTACCATAGCTTCTCCAAGCACCTCGCAAAGTACCTTAGGTGCTTCGGTCTTCATCCTTTTTCCCTGTCCTCCGGCGAGGACTATAGCATTATTTGCCATGTTACTTCTCCTTATTATGCATTATTCTGCAAATTTCCCCCGCATTTTTCAGCGGGGGAGATTTTCTGCCGTATTTACGGCGGGATACCTTTTCTATTATATTACATCAGTCCTGTTTTGTCAAGTGCGCGAACTCTCTCAGACCTATTTCCGAACGGCATACCGTGCTTTTTCCGTCGGGCAGGGTAAAACGTATCTCACGGCAGCACAGCCGCAAAGCACCTCCGCCGCTTCCGTAAAGACTGTCACCCTCAAGCGGACAGCCGATATGTGCCATATGCACCCGTATCTGATGAGTGCGCCCCGTTTTCAGGTCAAAATCTATAAGCGCCCTGCCGTCAGCCTGTTCTATAACAGTATAATCCGTCACCGAAGGCTTGCCGTCCTCCCGCACACAGCGTGTTATCACTGACTCACGCTCCCTTGCTATGGGTGCGTCTATCCTGCCGCTGACCTCGGGCGGTATCCCGCAGGATATCCCCCTGTAGACCTTTTTTATACTGCCTGCTATCACCTTTACTGCGTGAGGGTCTTTTGCTACCGCCACACAGCCGCAGGTCTCACGGTCAAGGCGGTTTATGCTTCTGAAGGTAAGCCCCGGGCACCTTGCCGCGAACAGATTTGAAAGTGCATCGCCCCTGTGTCCCATAGACTCATGGGTAGGCATACCGGAAGGCTTGTCGAAAACTATAACGCACCCGTCCTCATAAAGCACATCAGCTTTCAGATCCGGGTTAGGTACAGGCGAAGACCGATCTTCTCTCGTCAGCACTATCTCGTCACCCTCGGCGCATATGTCCACAGTCCTTGCGTGTTCACCGTTTCTGATAATGCCCCCATCGGTGCGCTTCAGCGAGGTTATCAGCCTGTGCGACCACCCATTCAGCCGCAGTATGTCCCCCACAGTCTTTCCGTGCTGTTCACGGGTCACCTTTAATGTGTATCTCAAATGCTTTCAGCCTTTCAAAAGCACAGAGCGGAGTTTTGCTCCGCCCCGTGTATTATTCATAGATATTCTTTACAGCGTGTATGCGGCAGACCTCGGCGCACTTGCCGCAGTCGGTACATTTTTCATAGTCTATGACCGCATGATTGTCATGCACCGTTATAGCACCGCTTTCACAGACCTTTTCGCACATCTTGCAGCCTATGCAGCCGCCGGGACATTTCGAGCGTGTCATCTTTGCCACCTCGCTCGAAGAACAGCATATATCCGTATGCTGACTTATGCGCCTTACTGCGATAAGGTCATTCGGACAGGCCTTTGCGCAAAGTCCGCAGCCTATGCACTTAGCCTTATCTACCTTTGCTACCCTGTCGATTATGGATATGGCATTTTCGGGACATACCTTTACGCAGTCGCCGTAGCCCAGACATCCGCAGGTACACAGCTTTGAACCGTTGTAGAAGCGGTTGCAGTCCGCACAGCTCTGTATGCCGTCAAAAATGTACTTATGCGGCGTTATAGTGCAGTCACCGCCGCACCTTACGAATGCCACCTGAGGTTCGCCTGCCGTGACCTCAACGCCCATTATCTTTCCTATAGCCTTTGCGCTTTTCTCACCGCCGGGCTTGCACAGACCGCACTCGGCGCCCCGGTTGACTATAGCGTCGGCATAGTCGGCACAGCCCGAAAATCCGCAGGCACCGCAATTCGCCTGAGGCAGCGCATCTGCGATAAGGTCAACCCTTTCGTCCACCTCCACCGCAAATATCTTCGATGCCGCCGTAAGCAGCACACCTGCCAGCACGCCCAGCGCCGCAAATATGGCAACGGGTATCAGAACACTTGTCATCTTTCCGCCGCCTTTCTCATATTATCCCCGAAAAGCCCATAAAGCTCAGCGACACGATAGATGCCGCCACCAGCGTTGAGGGCACGCCCTTGAAGGTCTCGGGGAAATCACTGTTTTCTATTGATGTTCTCACTCCGCTGAACAAGAGCAGCGCCAGCGTGAACGCAAGTCCTGTGCCTATGGCATTTACCACCGACTGCAGGAAGTTGTATCCGTTGTCGATGTTGCCTATGGTAACGCCCAGCACCGCACAGTTAGTGGTGATAAGCGGCAGATACACGCCCAGTGCCTTGTGCAGGGGCGGCATGGTCTTTTTCATGATTATCTCTACCAGCTGAACGAACATTGCTATAACAAGTATGAACGCCACCGTCTTGAGATAAGTTATCTCATACTTTTCAAGCAGCTTGTATACGGGATAGGTTATAGCGGCGGCACACGCCATTACGAATATTACCGCACCGCCCATTCCGACAGACGACTTTACCTGCTTTGACACACCGAGAAACGGACATATGCCCATGAACTGCGAAAGCACTACATTGTTCACGAAAACGCAGCCTACCAGTATCATTATGTAACTCATGCTTCCTCAGCCTCCTCCGCAGTCTTGCACTGACCCTTGCATATCGCCGCTGAGGGACAGCCGTCACAGCTTATCTCCTTAGGCGGCTTTTTGCCTGCCAGCTTGTTTACCAGCGCTATAAGCATACCCAGCACGAAAAATCCGCCTGCGGGCATGATGAATATTGTCATCGGGTGCTCGCACAGTACGGGTATCGGATGCTCGAACCACTTTCCGGTACCGAGTATCTCTCTTACACTTCCCATGCAGAAAAGCGTCAGGGTGAAACCAAGACCCATTCCAAGTCCGTCGAGTGCCGAGGGTATCACCTTGTTCTTGCTCGCAAAAGCCTCAGCCCTTCCGAGGATTATACAGTTTACCGTTATAAGCGAGATGAACACGCCCAGCTTGTCGTAAAGGTCGGGCAGATAGCCCTTCATAAGAAACTCGATAAGCGTTACAAAGCCTGCTATTATTACGATA
>CADBTD010000297.1 GCA_902797535.1 uncultured Ruminococcus sp.
CTCGACCCCGAAAACGAGCTTTTTGTTCAGCAGGCTATAGCAAAGCTCGTAAAGAATAAAACTGTGATAATGATAGCACACAGACTTCGCACTGTGGCGGATGCCGACAAGATAATCGTATTCGACGGAGGCAGGATAGCAGAACAGGGTACTCACAAACAGCTCATGTCGAAAGACGGCATATACAGAAAAATGTACGAGCTTCAGATGAACGCTTCATAAAAGACAACATACGGATATATAAAAAGGACTTCCGCAAACAAACGGAAGTCCTTTATTACTGCATGAATAAGATCAGTCTTCGATAGCGCCGATCTTTCTGAGCTCGGAAACTACCTTTTTAACGTCACGCTCAACAGCACCTTCGGGAGCTTCAAATTTAGCGCGAAGCGCACTGACTATTTTTTCTTCGGTTGTGTCGGTCTGTAAAAGTTCAAGGATAAGACCTGTAGTCTTGTTGCCCTTGACTAGACCCGAAAAACTGGTGGTCCCTGTTGAAACAAGCATTGTTTCGTCGCCTGCTTCATGAACGATAAAATCATTTTTCAGCTTCATAATAATATTCCTTTCATCGGTTGTATAGCGATAACTGTATTATAACATATTTTTTCCGATAATGCAATAGCAAAAGTCAAAAATCATCTTCCTTTATATATACGTACACTTATCGGAGGGTCATTGGGACGGTTGACAAATTCGCTTACAAGAACTGTGTACTCATTTACAGGAAGTGTTTTGAAATATGCAAGCAAAGCATCACGCTCTTCATACCCGGTATCCCTGCCGTAGTATATAGACAAACTCATTATTCCGTCAGGCCTGAGCAGCTTAAGTCCTTTTTCAACAGCAGCGATGCTTGTATCACTGCGGGTATTTATAGAATGGTCGCCGCCGGGAAGCCAGCCGAAATTAAAGACTATCGCTGAAACTGTTCCATTCTCGGCGTATTTATCTATCTCTGAATGACTGACGCAATATACATCAGCGATATCAGAAAGACCTCTTTCCTCAAGAAGCGTCCTTGTGCTGTCAACTGCCTGCTGCTGAATGTCAAAAGCAAGCACCCTGCCGCTTTTTCCGACCTTTTCACATAAAAATGCTGTATCAAATCCCCTGCCTGCCGTACAATCTATGCAAAGATCTCCTTCATTTATATGTGCCGCCAGAAATTCGTGCGCAAGATGTACTGTACCGAACTGACTTGCCATTTATTCATCCTCCTTCAAATTAAGTCTGATAAGCACCATGCTGTTCGGTTCTGATGATGATATCGTCAGCTTTCCGCTGCAAAAACTCATATCGGATATGATATGATCCGGTATTGAAAAAACTCCGTTTACAGCAAGGTCTTTTTCCTTGAGTTCGGGGATCTCTATAACTTGATTTTCAGTCAAGCCCGATACTGTTATATAGATATTGCTGTCCGAGCGGGCTGCACAGCAGCAAAAACTGTCCGCTTTTTTACCCTCATGCAAAACTGTTACAGGAAGTGATCCCGAAATATCATTGCGTATAAGCTTATAAGCCTTTACAGCAGCTTTTGCTTTTGCTGCATTCCGTACCTCAGGAACACCGCAGAAAAGAGGCCGTAAAAGCATAGCCCCTGCAAGCTGTGACGAAATATCCTCTGCCGAAAGATCAACTCTTTGCAGAGATTGTTCGGGCACAAACGCATCATTCATAAGAGCTCCTGTTTTAAGCAGCGAGATGTCGTTGCCCTTAGGTATTTCAACTGTCATATCGGGGTGTGCTTTCAGGAGACCGCTGATATCTGCGGGCATATAAGCAAACCGAAGATATGCCGCACGAAATTCTTTTATGATGTGTTCAATATCAGTATATCTGTCAACAACCGTTCCCGTTCTCATACCGGCCGATCTTACTTTTTCCGCAAATTCTCCACAGTCCGGCGAAAGTATAAAAATACCGCAGCCTATATCTGCCGCAGCGCTGATCACTCTGTCAAGGTCTGCCTTATCTGCATCTGTTCCGTCATAAAAAAGAGGAAGCTGAGAATTATCACGGCAGCGCCGCCGCGCAAGTCTGTGATATCGTATAAGTTCTCCCGCAGCAGCCTCTCGGCTGTATTCGGAAAAAGCGATGACACAGCCGTCATCTTCATTGAGAACAGCTGTAAAGCACCTGCTTTCAGGAAGATGTGAAAAGATATCTGAACCAGCATCGCCGCTAAGTTTCACTACAGAAATACCGCTGAAAAAATGCAGTGTGCTGACAAAATGTTCTCCATGCTCATCCACCTGATCAACAGTTATATATCTGCCACGATTATCGCTTCTGTCGGTGATATCGGCAAATTTTAGCCGGCTGTCAAACTCAGCGGTCTCATTCTCATCAAATACGACAGGCGACATATGCACAAGAGCAATGCTTTCGCCGCATATATCAAATACTGTGTTTATTCTGTTTTCAGAGATCTCTATCCTTTTCATCTGATCATTCCTTAAAAAACATTACTTTAGTATCATAACATATTTTCACTTTCATTGCAAGTATTACTGATAAAATAATCGGCACAAAAAATTCCGGAAGCACCCGCAGATGCTTTCGGAATCATATCAGTGATATTATTCAGGCATTTTCATTCAGAAGTATCTCCATAGTTCTCCAGCCAAGCATAGCACATTTAACTCTTGCCGGCATTTTGGAAACATTCTGAAGCGCTCCCGCTTCTTCGAGTTCTTCAAGCTCATCATCAGAGATACTGCCGTTTATCATTTTCGAGAACAGCCCGCTCAGCTGCTTTGCTTCATCGGGAGTCTTTCCTATGACAAGTTCGAGCATTATATCTGCCGAAGCCTGAGATATGGCACATCCGCTGCCTGTATACGAGCCGTTTGTTATTACACCGTCATGTATCTCAAGATTAAGTACGATGTCATCTCCGCAGCTTGAATTTATACCTTCGTGCGAACAAGTCGCACAGAGAAGTTCATGTTTGTGAAGAGGGTGCAGATTATGATCTGTCAGAACCTCGCCGTAGAAATTATCCGTCATATCCCATTTTCCTCCTTAATGTTCCGAGGACCTCTGTAAATCTCATTATATCATTTTCATCATTGTAAAATGACAAACTCATACGAGATGTAGAAGGCACTCCGAGAAAGCTGTGAAGCGGCTGAGCGCAGTGATGCCCTGCTCTGACAGCGATATTCTCACTGTCAAATATTGCAGCTATATCATGAGGATGTACGCCGTCAACTGTAAAGGTGAGTATTCCATGATGATCGCCGGGATCATCAGCACCTATTATATGCACATGGGGTATACGCTTCATTTCCCTGAATGCCAGTGCAGTAAGCTCATCTTCCCTCTTTTGTATGAGTTCAAATCCAAGTTCATTTATATAGTCTATAGCAGCATGAAGACCTACCGCACCGCCGTCATTCACAGTACCTGCCTCAAATTTATGTGGAAGCTCTGCATAAGTAGCGCCGCACAGAGTAACAACATCTATCATTTCACCGCCGTAAAGGAACGGGGGCATAGCTTCTAACAGCTCCTCTTTTCCGTAAAGGACACCTATACCCATAGGTCCGAGCATCTTATGGCCTGAAAATGCAAGAAAATCAACATCAAGATCTCTTACGTCAACAGGTATATGAGGAACGCTCTGTGCACCGTCGCACACTATCAGAGTACCGTTTTCATGACAGACTTCAGCAAACTTTTTTATAGGGTTAAGTCTGCCGAATACATTTGATATCTGTGCTATTGCAAAGAGCTTTGTTTTAGGTGTAAGAAGCTCCTTGAGCTTTTCGGGTGTATATTCACCGTCCGAAGAGCACTCGAACCAGATTATCTCCGCACCCTTTTCCTTTGCAAGTATCTGCCAGGGAAGCATATCACTGTGATGTTCGGATACAGCGACTATAAGCTGATCTCCCTGTTTAATATTTGCTCTTCCCCAGCTGTATGCGATAAGGTTAAGGCTTTCGGAAGCGTTTCTGGTAAATATTATTTCCCGACTGCTTTTTGCACCGATAAAAGCCCTTACCGCTTCACGGGAGTTTTCATATGCATCTGTCGCCTTCACGCTGAGGTCATAAAGACCTCTGAGCGGATTGGCGTTTTCCTCACGGTAATATTTTTCTGCTGCCTTCAGTACTCTCTCAGGCTTTTGCTGAGTTGCACTGTTATCAAGGTAGACAAGATCCTTGTATACATCAAAAACGGGAAAATTCGCTTTTGACAATAGTTTTTCATTCATTTTCCTCACTCCCCGAGAGTGCTTTTCTTATGCGGGCAACGGTCTGTTCGTCGCCTATCCTGTTTATTATCTGTTCTATTCTTGCATCTGCCATGATCTCATAGATCTTTTCGGCGGGTATTCCCCTTGACTGCATATAGAATATATACTCCTCATTTATCCTTCCTATAGACGCACCGTGAGAGCCTTCAACATCTTCTTCACCGCAGAGTATCAGCGGCACGGTCTTGTTGCGGACAGAATCATTCATGAGAAGCACTTCTTCATTTTCGGCGCCCTTAGAACCGGATGCACCTTTTATGAAGTCTATAGTTCCGCGGAATACCTTCTCTGATCTTCCGTCCATAACGCCCTTTGCATCTATCTCGGATATTGTTTTTCTTCCCTTATGAGAAGCAACAATATTTATATCGAGTTTTTCAGTGTCAGCAAGAAGATATCCTATATCGCACTTGAATGAGGAGCTTCTGCCGTCAAGTGAGGCCTTTATCTCGCTCACTGTGTCATCACCGCCAAGATAAAGCTGCACAGTCTCAAATTCTGCACTGTCATCGAGCTTTGCATCAGAGGCAGCTATCACAGCAGTATTATTTTCAAATATCTCCACTACTCGGACCTTAGAATATGCCGAGGCTTTCACATTAACGGAGATCTGTGATTTCTTCGCAAGTATATATACTATGACAATGTTTTCTGTATTCTCGGATGCCGATACAGTTATCTCATACCTGCCGTCTTCGGTGATATCTATTCTTGAAGGTCCGTCTGTATCCGGATAAACATCATACTTTTTAACAGTGTTTACAGGAGATTCTACTTCTCTTTCGGTCTTGTTGACCCCAAGCCAGCCGAACGTAGGCACCGGCAGTTTATTTAATATGACCTTTTCCATTTCATTACCTCCGTCAGCCTATACTGCCTTCCATTTCAAGTCCTATGAGGTTATTCATCTCAACAGCATACTCAAGGGGAAGTTCCTTTGAGACGTTATCTGCAAAGCCTCTTACTATCATCGCCTTTGCTTCTTCTTCACTCATTCCCCTTGACATAAGATAGAAAACCGACTCATCGCTTATCCTTCCTATTTTTGCTTCATGACCGATATCTGCCTTGTCTGTGCGGATATCCATAGCGGGTATAGTGTCTGACCTTGAAATGCTGTCAAGCATAAGCGACTCACAGCTTACAGCAGACCTGCTGCCCACTGCATTTTCATTGACTGTGACCGAACTGCGGAATGTGCATATACCGCCGCCCTTAGAAATAGATTTAGTATTCATATAAGATGAGGTATCAGGTGCATTATGTACCACCTTTGCTCCTGTGTCAAGGTTCTGCCCCTCATTTGCAAAGGAGATCCCTGTGAATTCCGCCCTTGCACCTCTGCCGTTGAGGATGCTCATCGGATAAAGATAAGATATATGCGAACCGAAACTTCCCGATACCCACTCTATCTTTCCGCCTTCATCCACAAGCGCTCTTTTTGTATTGAGATTATACATATTCTTCGACCAGTTCTCGATGGTAGAATAACGCAGGGTCGCATTTTTTCCTACATAAAGCTCAACACAGCCTGCATGAAGCGACGCTTCATAATACTTCGGAGCCGAACAGCCCTCGATGAAGTGAAGATAGCTGTCCTCTTCAAGAATTATAAGCGTATGTTCAAACTGTCCTGCTCCCTTGGCATTCAGTCTGAAATACGACTGAAGCGGTATCTCGAGCTTTACGCCCTTAGGCACATATACAAAGCTTCCGCCCGACCATACCGCACCATGAAGTGCCGCAAATTTATGGTCAGTAGGAGGAACGAGCTTCATGAATTTTGTCCGTATCATTTCGGCATAGCGTTCATCATGCATCGCACTTTCAAGGTCGGTATACACAACGCCCTTGTCAGCTGCCTCCTGTCTGAGATTGTGATAAACAAGCTCCGAGTCGTACTGTGCGCCGACACCTGCAAGCGACTCACGTTCTGCCTGAGGTATGCCCAGCCTGTCAAATGTTTCCTTGATATCATCCGGAACATTTTCCCAATCGGTATTCATACGGGATTTCTGTCGTATATAGGTTATTATATTATCAAGGTCAAGTGCCTCGATAGACGGGCCCCATTCCACCATAGGGGTCTTGTTGTATATTTCCAGCGACTTCAGACGAAATTCTCTCATCCATTCAGGGTCGTTTTTCTCAGCCGATATATCCTTTATAAGCTGAGGAGCCATACCGCTGCCGAGAAAATCTTTTTCATCCTCTTCAAATCTGAAATCATAAAGCGAACGGTCTATGTCCGCTACCTGAGTTTTCTCTTTCATGGCTTACTCCTTTTTCAGATGCTTTTCAAAACCGTTTGCAAGTATATCTTCCACAAGAGCTGCACTGCCCTCTTTCACTATGACCCCGTTAGCTATCAGATGAGTCTTATCAGCTGTCAGACTGCTGAGTATGCCGCTGTTATGGGTTATCAGCAGCAGCGACCCACCCGTTGTTTTTCTGTACTCATCAATACCCTTTGCAACTGTCTTCACAGCATCAACATCAAGACCCGAATCAGTTTCATCAAGTATTGCCAGCTTTGGTTTCAGCATAAGAAGCTGAAGTATCTCTGCTTTTTTCTTTTCTCCGCCTGAAAAACCGACATTCAGGTCACGGTCAGCATAGGCAATGTCCATTTCAAGCAGCTCCATAGCTGCTTTGAGCTGCTTTTTATGATCCCAGAGCTTTGTATGTTTTCCGGTTATCTGTTCGATAGAATTTCTCAGAAATTCGGACAATGTGATGCCGGGTATCTCGACAGGGTCCTGAAAAGACAGAAAAATTCCTTTTTTTGCACGCTTGTCAGCAGACTGACCCGTGATGTCCTCTCCGTCGAAAACTATGCTTCCGCCTGTAACATTATACTCGGGGCTGCCCATGATAGTAAGACCAAGCGTTGATTTTCCTGCTCCGTTCGGACCCATAAGCACATGAGTTTCGCCTGTTCCTATAGTAAGATCTACTCCGTGCAGAAGTTCTTTCTCCTCAGCAGAAGCCGTAAGTCCTTTTATCTGTAATAAATCTGACATAATGACCCATCCTTTTTTATTGATATCGTGGGATAATATCCGCACAATTTCTATATGTTCTGTATGAATGCTATCATTATATCACATAATTCCGATATTGTCAATAGGATTTGTAAAATATCTCTGCTTATTTGTGAAAAGAAACAAAAAAG
>CADBTD010000298.1 GCA_902797535.1 uncultured Ruminococcus sp.
CACACACATGGCACAGACTTCGGCACCGATGAGACCGACATACTGTTTGTGGAAAGCATAACATACTCGTTTTACAGCGATCTTTTCAAGCCGCTGACAAAGGGTATGCCTCTTGACAAAGCAAAGAAGTATGCGGCCTCCCTTACGAATTTCTATAACTTCGGTCTGATGGGCATAATGGGCATGACCTCTCCGCCCGAAAACATTATAAAAAACAACGTCTGACCCGTCAGGGCACATCAAAGGAGACAATGATCATGAAAAAGATAAGCAGCACAGCCTTTGCGGAAATGGCTGAATACATTGAAAAAACACCCTGCGGCGAGGTATATCCGCTGTCTCTGACGCAGGGATATCAGACCGGTGATATCTACTGCGGAAACGGTTCGGCGCTTTTCCGGCACTGTTCTGGATTTGCATACATCTATGGCAGATGCGGCGAGGACTTTCTCGAGGATATCCGCCGTATGTTTTTAAGCACAGACAGCACCCCGGAAAGACGGTTCATTCTTTTCACGGCAGATAAAAGAGTCGAGGATTTTTTCGGGAAGGATAACGGACTTACTTTCGGCAGACGCATAAATTTCGCCTATCAGCAGGATAAATACGGCATTCCCGACCTGCCCCGCGACATACAGATAAAAGAATTTGACAGAGAACTTCTTGACAGCGTAAGCGGCCGCATAACTCCCCGCTTTTCATGGGATGACCCATGCAGCTTTCTTGAAAAAGGGAAAGGCTTCTGCGTTATGCATGAAGGTGCGGCAGCATCGTGGGCATTTTCTGCGGCAGTCAGCGATGACGAGATCGACATAGGCGTTGAAACTGCGGCAGGTCATCAGCATAAGGGCTTCGGAAAGATAGCCGCACAGGCTATGATAAAATACGCCCTTGAACACGGCAGACGCCCTGTATGGGCCTGCGACACCGCAAACACCGCATCTCAGCGTCTTGCAGTAAGCATAGGCTTTGCAAAGGTATCGGAATATACAACTATAAGGCGGTAAAAGATCAGCTTGACTTTTCACCGACAAAGTGGTATGATTGTGTTAGGATAAGCTAACCATTCATACCGCTTTTTGTTTTCGGGAGGAGAATGTATATGAAATACACGTTCAAAACATGGTTCACAGGACATTATTTCAACATCGCCTGTAAAAAGGGCTACAAAGCACACGGCGTTTCTTCGTCAGCCTCGGAGATACCGTCGGAGTACAAAAAGATATGCCTGCGTGCAAAGGACATGAACGACAGAAAACTGTTGATGTCCTACCTTATGGGGATATTTTTCATTGCAATGAACAGGCACACAGGGCTTTCTGCGGAGGAAAACTACAAGATAATCGAAAATGCGCTGAAAAACAACAAGATGTTCAGGAAAGGCCTCGGCACGGCTGAAAAATATCTTGACGAGAGCAAGATACCCGGCCGAATGAAGTGGGCAGAAGAGAACCGCAGACGCAAAAACGAAAACAACTGGGTAGTTGATGTTCTTCCCAAATGCGCGGAATATGACCTGGGTTACGATTATCATGAGTGCGGCATCTGTAAGATATGCAGGGACGAAGGCTGTTTTGAACTGGCGAAATACCTGTGCAGGCTTGACTATGTCATGGCAGATATGATGGGTGCTGAGCTTGTCCGCACAAAGACCCTTGCAAACGGCGACGATGTCTGTGATTTCAGATACAGCGTGAAATAGTATATCGGGCTGTGAAAAGCACGGACATATCCGATACTGCTCATATTTTGTATCCTTTCATATGTGAAGTTTTTTTCTTTTCTGTTGATATGCGCTTGACTTATTGGCGGTGATGATATATAATTACAGATAAGTTCAGGCATTCGTCCTGTACATATTTGTTTCGAGGTGATACTTATGAAAAAAACTACCGCTTATGCTCCATGCAAGGTTTGAGGGAACTGCGTGGAGTATAGATGATACCCTCGGACTTTGCATTTTTTGATGACACTACAATATCAAAAGGAGCAAAGTCAAATGAAACATTCAGATAAATCGATCAGAAGCTATCTCCTTCTCTGGAGTACGCAATCTCTTTCCGCACTCGGCAGCTCTATGACGAGCTATGCGCTCGGGGTGTGGCTTTATAAAAGCACAGGCTCGGCGCTGAAAGCGGCTCTGCTGACGATATGTGCATATGCGCCTTATGTGCTGATGAGCATATTTGCAGGCGCACTCAGCGATAAGTGGAACAAAAAGCGAACTATGCTCATCTGTGACTTGTTCGCCGCAATGACAACAGTAACAGCTTTTCTGCTGATACGGGCAAACTGCCTTGAACCGTGGCATTTGTTTCTGATAAATGCGTTGAACGGTTTAATGAATACGGTACAGCAGCCTGCGAGCGAGGTCGCTGCTACTCAGCTGATACCAAAGGAATACTATCAGAAAACAGGCGCTCTGCGATCGCTCACGCAATCAATGAATACGATACTCACACCTGTCTTTGCCACAATGCTGTTTGCGTTCGGCGGTCTGTCGGCAGTTATTATGGTCGACCTCGCCACTTTTTCCGTTGCTTTTACGGTACTGCTTCTGTTTATCCGCATACCCGAGCCCGAAAGATCGGATAAAGAAAACGAGACATTTATAAAGTCGGTGAAGTCGGGGCTTTCGTGGCTAAAAGCTAATCCTCTGATACTGAAACTGATATTCTTCCTGTCGGGCATAAACCTTATCGCTTCAGCCAACAACGCTGCTCTTACGCCTTTGATACTCTCAAAAACAGCCGGTAACGAGAGCGTTTTGGGAACAGTCAATTTCTGTATAGGTGCAGCAACGCTTGCAGGCACATTCATAGCCTCCTGCACATCACCACCGAATGATCGTGTAAAGGCAATATGTATGTCTCTGTTTTTCTCAATGAGCACCGAGAACTTCATACTTTCTCTCACCGATTCTCCCATCATATGGTGCATCGGCGTTATTATGGGATGGTTATTCATTCCTTTCATGGGAACAAATCTCGATGTTGTTTTCAGAAGCACGATACCTGCCGATATGCAGGGACGGGTCTATGCCTGCCGCAATACACTGCAGTTTTTCACGATACCGATAGGCGGTCTGACAAGCGGTTTGCTTATCGATAACTTCTTTGAGCCGTTCATGTCAGGGCGGAATGATAACAGCCTTTTATGCACAGTATTCGGCATCGGAAAAGGCTCGGGAGCCGCATTGCTCATGACTGTTCTCGGCGCAGCAGGAGTGGCTGTGTGTGCGGTATTCGGTATACTCCTGAAACAAGAGAGATACGAAAAATCCTGATCGCATCGATAGATCAAACACATCAAAAAAGGCAAGGAGAACTGCTCTCCCTGCCTTTTCTTTATGCTGACTGTTTATCCTGACGCTCGGCACGCCGCAAAACAGTATACCTGTAGTCTACTCCCCTTGCATTTTATTGCCCATTGTGATATAATCAATACAGCGAAAACATTTTCAGGGTATATCTGTACACAACGACTATAGAAATAAGGTGCGTAAATATGAATAATGAAAAATATGATAAATACACGTATAATAATAATTATAATAAACATCATTATAAAAATATTGCTATAAACATTAAAAATGAAGATGCTGAAAAAATATTAAACTATTGTAAAGATATGAATATAAGCCAGACCAAATTTTTAGTTAATTGTGCTAAATACGTTATTGATAATGACCTATTAGATGAAATAATGCACAAATAGATATCCGGGATATACGATAATACCGCCTGTATCCGAAATGTTAAAACAAAAGCGAAAGGAGCGGTAAAATGCTGCTTACTATAACATATGAAGGAAAAAATACGCAGGAACTCGGGTTTCTGCTGCATAAAAACCCCGAGAGAGCACAGCAGTTTGAACTCAGTTTCGGAAAAGCCTATGTGTTTTATCCGGAAGTATCCGATGCCCGCACCACCGCCGCTCTTCTGCTCGATATCGACCCACTTGACCTTGCAAGGGGCAAGGAAGGCTGTAAAGACGGCGGTCTGTTTGACTATGTGAATGACCGTCCCTATGCGTCAACATCATTCATGAGCACAGCCATTATCCGTGTATTCAGCACAGCAGTCAGCGGCAGATGCGACAAGCGTCCCGAACTTGTAAAGACTCCCCTGCAGCTTACAGCAAGACTTGCTTCACTTAAAGACAGCGGAGACGAAAAGCTGGCAAAAGAACTTTTCGAGCCTCTGGGATATACAGTAAAAACAGAACGCACGATACTTGACGACAGCTTTCCCGAGTGGGGCGGTTCGCCGTATATCGGCCTTGAGATAAGCGGCACGGTAAGGCTTTCAGAGCTTCTCAACCACCTTTATGTGCTTATCCCCGTCTTCGACAAGCAAAAACACTACTACACCTCGGAGGACGAGATAAACAAATTGCTTGACCACGGCGAGGGCTGGCTTTCAGACCACCCGTACAAAGAAAAGATAACCCGCCGCTATTTCGATCAGCGCAGAAGCTACGCAAGAAAAGCCCTTGACGTACTGCTCGAAAATGACATCACAGAGGACAGCAGGGAAAATGCCGCAGAAGAAAAAACAGCGCACACTCCCCTCAACACTCTGCGAATGGAAACGGTGAAAAACGCAGTACTTGCAAGCGGTGCATCAACCGTGATAGACTTAGGCTGCGGAGAATGCCGCCTTACTTCACTGCTGCTGAACGAACAGCAGATAAAAAAGATAACCGCCTGCGATGTTATGGTCTCGACCCTTGAAAAGGCGGCGCAGAAACTTCATCTTGACCGTATGCAGCCGTACCGCAGGGACAAGCTGACACTTATGCAGGCGTCGCTGACATACCGTGACAGACGCTTTGATGGCTTCGACTGCGCCTGCGTTATCGAGGTCATCGAGCATATCGAGCCTGCCCGTATCCCCGCCTTCGAACGTTCGGTATTTGAATTTGCCGCCCCGAAAACGGTGATACTCACCACTCCCAACAGGGAATACAACGCAAAATATGAGCATATGCAGGAAAATACACTGCGTCACGGCGACCATCGCTTTGAATGGACACGTTCGGAGTTTCGGCAGTGGACAGACCATATCTGCGAAAAATTCGGCTACACCTGCGAGATAAGCGGGATAGGCGACACAGACGAAAAACTTGGCAGCCCGACACAGATGGGGGTGTTTACAAAAAATGGATAAATTCAGAATAGAGATACCCGAATTCTGTCTTGTAGCTATGGTCGGCGGCTCGTCTTCGGGAAAAACTACCTTTGCCAACAGATATTTCAAGCCCACCGAAGTCCTTTCCTCGGACTTTTTCAGAGGAATGGTCTGCGACGATGAGACCAGCCAGAGCGCTTCGGGCGATGCATTTGACCTGCTTTACTATGCGGCAAACAAACGCCTTGACAATATGAAGCTCACTGTGATAGATGCCACAAACATACAGAAAAGCGCAAGAAAACAGGTGACAGACCTTGCCCGCGAACAGAATGTACAGGCAGCGGCGATAGTTCTGGACCTGCCTGTCGATATAATGCTTGAACGCAACAAGGCACGCCCCGGCAGAAGTCTGCCCGAACGTGTGATACATCAGCACAGCCGTGAAGTCGGCCGCAGTATCAAAAACTTAAAGCGTGAGGGATTCCGATATGTATATGTGATAAAGTCACTCGAACAGCTTGAAAATACCGAGATAGTCCGCACAAAACTGTGGAACGACAAAAAGGATCTTCACGGACCCTTTGACATAATAGGTGATATCCACGGCTGCTGCGACGAACTTGAACTGCTCCTACAGAAGCTGGGCTATGCAAAGACTGACGGTGTGTACTCTCACCCCGAAGGCAGAACAGCCGCATTTCTCGGCGACCTCTGCGACAGAGGAAACAGAAACGCCGATGTGCTGCGGCTCGTCATGGATATGGTAAGATCGGGCAGTGCTATAGCTGTCCCGGGAAATCACGATGTAAAGCTGCTGAAATATCTCAGGGGCAAAAATGTTTCCATGACCCACGGCATCGACAGGACTATAGAAGAGATCGAGGCACAGGGCGAGGGATTCAAGCAGGAGACCGCAGCATTTATCGACAGCCTTATAAGCCACTATGTGCTTGATGACGGCAGACTGGTAATTGCCCATGCAGGTCTCAGACAGGAGTATATTGGACGTGCTTCCGCAAAGGTGCGTGATTTCTGCCTTTACGGCGAGACAACGGGAGAAACAGATTCCTACGGACTTCCCGTCCGCATCGACTGGGCAGCAGACTACCGAGGGAGTGCCGCTGTGGTCTACGGCCATTTAGCAGGCAGAGAGGTCAAGCACCGCAGCAACACCTACTGCATAGACACAGGCTGTGTTTTTGGCGGAAAGCTGACTGCAATGCGCTACCCCGAAAAGGAATTTGTATCGGTGGACGCACTGAAGCAGTATTACGAGCCCGCAAAGCCCCTTGACGAGCCGTCTGACGATGATATGGGCGATATGCTCATGATAGGCGATTTCAACAGAAAGATGCATATCGAGACCGAACTTATGAACTCGATAGATGTCCACGAAAACAATGCAGCAGCGGCACTTGAGATAATGTCACGCTTTGCGGCAGACCCTCACTGGCTGATATATCTGCCGCCTACCATGTCGCCCTGCGAAACAAGCAAACTCGACGGCTATCTTGAACACCCTCTTCAGGCATTTGAATATTACCGCTCGCACGGCGTAAAAAACGTTGTCTGCGAGAAAAAACACATGGGTTCAAGAGCTGTGGTCATCCTTTGCAGAAATGCAAAGACAGCCGAAAAGCGCTTCGGAGTTTCGGACGGCACACGGGGCGTGATCTACACCCGCACAGGCAGACGATTTTTTGACAGCGGCAATACCGAGAGCGAGCTGCTTGACAGACTTGACGCAGTGCTTGAAAAAACAGGCTTCTGGAGCGATCTTGCGACCGACTGGGTATGCCTTGACACCGAGCTTATGCCCTGGTCTGAAAAAGCCCGCGGACTTATCAGGTCACAGTACGCACCAACGGGAAATGCAGGCAGAATGGGACTTTCAGCGGCAGTTTCAGCCCTTGAGAGCGCCTGCGCAAGGCAGAACAACGCCTATGAAGTTGACAGGATCACCTCGGGGCAGAATGTTGACCTTAACGAAGTGCTGAAAAACTACCGAACAAAGCAGGACGACATCGAAAGGTACACAAAAGCCTACCGGGAGTACTGCTGGAATGTAAAAAGCACAGACTACTACCGCATAGCGCCTTTCCACATACTTGCGGTGGAAGGCAGGGTCTTTTCAAAGGAAAAGCACACCTGGCACATGGAAAACATTCGCAGATATATCACAGGCATTGACCCTGTCTACATGGAAACGCCGTATATCTGCGTTGACACTGAGGACGAGCAGAGCGTAAAGTCGGGCGTTGACTGGTGGCTGGCGCTTACCGCAGACGGCGGTGAGGGCATGGTGGTCAAGCCCGAGACCTTCACCGCAAAACAGGGCATAAAGCTCTTACAGCCTGCTGTAAAGTGCCGTGGAAAAGAGTATCTGCGCATAATTTACGGTGCGGAGTATCTCCACCCCGACCACCTGAAGCGTCTTAAAGTGCGTTCTCTCAACAGAAAGCGCACCCTTGCCCTGAAGGAGTTTTCTCTCGGCATCGAGTCACTGAACAGATTTGTCGCAGGTGAACCGCTGTACCGTGTTCACGAGTGCTCTTTCGGAGTGCTTGCCTTTGAGAGCGAGCCCGTTGACCCGAGGCTGTAAAATATACGTTATTTCATGCCAATGCCCCTGCGAAAATGCAGGGGCATTTTTATGCCATGTGGGCTATATGATTCTTATTTCAGCGCACCGATCATCTCAGCGGTCAGCTTATCCACAGAAATACCGTGAGCGGCAAGCAGTTCATCTGCCTTGAATTCCGTGTGGAATGCCTTTGAAATGCCGTGACAGCGGACACGCATATCGGAATCACCGTAGAAAGCTGCGATATTCTGTCCGTAGCCTCCCATGACCTCGCCGTCCTCAATGGTGATAACAAGGCTGTGGTCTTTTTTCAGATCACGTCCCTTTGCAAGTCCGAGAGCAAGGGAAACAGAGGTAGATGTGTGACCTACAATGAACATATCATGCTCACTCTCGCTGGGGTTGGTATACCCCGTCACATCTTGAAAATGTGCTTCGTCAAGGAACGCTTCCTTCCTGCAAGTCAGAATCTTGTGGGGATAGCACTGGTGCGATACGTCAAAAACGATCTTGTCCTTCGGGGAATCAAAAACATAGTGAAATGCCAC